>DATNDC010000180.1:0-4727 GCA_035607055.1 Polyangia bacterium | reverse complement strand
GCGCGCGCCGGACTGGCCGCGGCGCAGAGGACCGCGCCGGCCAGAGCCGCCAGCAGACGGCGACGAATCATCACCCCTAGGCTATCACCGCACCCGGCGCAGGACCGCGGCGAAGAAGCCGTCGGTGTCGTGACGATTCGGCGAAAGTCGGAGCGTCATGCCGTCGCCGAGGCGCTCTGCGCGCTCGCGGCCCCAGATCTCCTTGACCGGGACGGGGACGAAGTCGTCGCGCTCGGCCAGGAAGCGCTCGACGACCTTCTCGTTCTCGGCGCGCGCGACGGTGCAGGTGGCGTAGATGAGCCGGCCGCCCACCGCCACCAGCGGCGCGTAGGTGACGAGCAGCCCGAGCTGGCGGGCGGGGAACGAGGCGACCGTGGCGCGGGTGAGGCGCCAGCGCGCCTCGGGGTTGCGCCGGAGGGTCCCCAAACCCGAGCAGGGCGCGTCGACCAAGACCCGGTCAAATTGGCCTTTGATCGCCAGCGGGCCCTCTTTGATCGCCCGCGCTTCGACGTTGGTGAGGCCCGCGCGGCGCGCCCGGCGGCGCAGCTCTTCCAGCTTCTTGCCGTCGGTGTCGAGCGCCAGGAGGCGCCCCTTGCCGCCCAGCGCGGCGCCGATGGCCAGCGTCTTACCGCCGGCACCGGCGCAGGCGTCGACGACGCGACCGCCCGGCGGCGGCGCCACCAGCTCGGCGACGAGCTGACTCCCCTCGTCCATCACCTCGAACAGGCCGTCGCGGAAGGAGGCCAGGGCGAAGGCGTTGACCCGCGTCTCGCAGACGAGCCCGGCCGGCGCCAGCTCGGTCGGACGCGCGGTCACGTTCTCGTCGGCCAGGCGGTCGATGAGCGCCTCGCGCGTCCCCCGCGCAGTGTTGGCGCGGATGGCCAGCGGCGCGCGCCGGTTCATCGCCTCGGCCAGCGCCAGCCCCTCGGCCTCGCCGTGGTCCTCGACGAAGAGCTCGAGGAGCCAGGTCGGGTACGAGAGCCGCACCGCCTCCCGCTCGAGCCCGCGCCGCGCCCCCAGCCCGGCCTCGTCGCCGACGGCGCGTGCCAGGTCGATCGCCGTCCGGGACAGCCGCTTCGTCTCGCCCGCCAGGGCCTCCACGGGGATCCCGCTGCGCACCTCGTAGATCAGCAGCTTGAGCTCATCGCGCGCGTGCGGCGCCAGCTCGGCACCGTCAGTGAGCTCCTCAAGGATGGCGTCGAGCCGCCGATCCATTCGGATGAGCCCATACACCGTCTCCGAGCAGAGCCGGCGGTCCCCGCTCGAAAGCTCGCGGTGCGCGCGGAAGGCCCGCGCGATGAGATCGCTCGCGAAGCCCCACTCCGCGCGCGCCTCCGCCGCGATCTCCAGCGTGAGCGCCCGCGCGCCGCTGCTCAGTCGCGAAGCAGGCATGACCCGAAACCCGATGTTATTGTTGTGATGACGATGGCCGACTCAGAGCAAAGGAACGAGAAAGACAAGCCGAACCCGTACGACGTCGCGCTGGTCCAGCTCGACAAAGCGGCGCGCGTCGCCGGGATCTCCCCGGCGGTGCGCGAGATCCTCTCGCAACCCAAGAACGAGCTCATCGTGAACTTTCCGGTCCGTATGGATAACGGAGAGTACAAGATGTTCAAGGGCTATCGCGTCCAGCACAGCAACATCCTCGGCCCCTACAAGGGCGGCATCCGCTACCACGAACAGGTCTCGCTCGACGAGGTGAAGGCGCTGGCCTCCTGGATGACGTACAAGTGCGCGCTGCACGACATCCCGTTCGGCGGCGGCAAGGGCGGGATCAAGTTCATGCCCCGCCAGCACTCGCAGGCGGAGCTGGAGCGGATCACCCGCCGGTTCACCCACGCGCTCGGCGCCAACATCGGCCCCGAGTACGACATCCCGGCCCCCGACGTCGGCACCAACGGCCAGATCATGGTCTGGATGATGGACACGTACATGAACGTCGTCGGGTTCACGGACAAGAACGCCAACCGCCGCGTGGTGACTGGCAAGACGCTGGTCTCGGGCGGATCGCTGGGACGCGAGAGCGCGACCGGCCAGGGGATCGTCCACTGCATCGCCGAGTGGGCGCGCGACCGCCGCTTCGATCTCAACGGCGCGACCTACACCGTGCAGGGCTACGGCAACGTCGGCTCGAACGCGGCCAAGATCCTGGCCCGCACGGGCGCCTCGCTGGTGGCGGTCGGCGACTGGAAGGGCTACATCGCCAACGCCGACGGCATCAACCCCTTCAAGCTGGCCGACCACGTGCACAAGACCGGGTCGGTGGTCGGCTACCCCGGCACGCGCAGCATCACCCGCCCCGAGTTCTTCGCCGCCACCGCTGACATCTTCATCCCCGCCGCCCTGGAGATGGAGATCGGCGTCGAGGAAGCCAAGGCGCTCAACGTGAAGCTGATCGTCGAGGGGGCCAACGGCCCCACCGAGACCGCCGCCGAGCCGATCTTGTACGACAAGGGGATCGCGCTCATCCCCGACATCCTGGCCAACTCGGGCGGCGTGGTGGTCAGCTACTACGAGTGGCTGCAGAACAAGCGCTCCGAGCGCTGGGACCTCGAGGAGGTCGAGGAGCGGCTGGCCAAGCGGATGAAGCGGACCTACTTGAACGTCAGCGAATACGCCGCCACCAAGAAGTGCGACTGGCGCGTGGCCGCCATGGCCATCGCCATCGAGCGCATCGGCCGCGCCTACGCCGAACGCGGCATATTCCCGTAATGCCGTTTACTGCCTAGGCCGCTCGCCAACACTCCCAAGGGTTCACCCGATGGCGAGCGAAGGATAGTAGCGAGCGGGGGCGCGGGGGACCAAAGGGCGCGTAGCGCCCGACGTCCCCCGACCTGATGAGGTGTTGCGTTCTGGCCGTGGCCGTCTTTTAATGCGCGGCCATGGCAGCATCGCGTCGCCCCGTCTCCTTCTTGTGCGCGTTGTTGGTGGTGGTCGGTGTCGAGCTCGCAACCACGTCCGTCGCCTCGGCGGCCAGCACGGCTGGTGACCCGGCCGCCATCGCCAAGGTCACCAACCTGAACAAGAAGGCGCTCGAGGCGTACAGCCAGCAGGACTGGGAGACCGCGAAGGATCTCCTCAAGCAGGCGCTCGAGCTGTGCGACAGCGCGGGCCTCGCCCAGCACCCCATCACGGCGCGCACGCACATCCACTTCGGCGCCGTCGCCATCGTCGGCTTCCGGCAGCGCGAGGTCGGCATCAAGCAGTTCAAGAAGGCGCTGGAGATCGAGCCCGACATCAAGCTGACGAAGTCGATCGTGACGCCCGAGCTTCAGGACGCGTTCGAAGAGGCCGCTCTCGGGGGGGACAAGGGCGGGGGCGGCGGCGCCGCCAGCGCCAACGCGGGTGGCGACAACAGCGGCGGCGACAACGCGGGCGGCGACAACAGCGGCGGCGGCGAGCCGACCGCCAGCAGCGACGACGACGAGGACCACCCCAAGCCCCGGCCGAGGCCGCGCAAGAAGAAGAAGTCCGACGACGAGGACGACGACAACAGCAAGGACTCGGGCGATCAGGAGAGCGGGAACGGCCAGAAGGGGACCGTCTTCTTCGGCATCACCATCGGCTCCAGCGCCGGCGTCGCCAGCGGCAGCGGGCACATGAACCCCGCGCACCAGCTCTCGGGGCCCGGCTTCGCGGTCGGCCAGCTCGGTCAGATCGAGCCGCAGATCGGCTTCTTCGTCAATCCCACGACGATGCTCTCGCTCGTGGGCCGCTTCCAGTACGTGACCGGCCTCAACGGCGAGAACCTCTGCGGGCCGAACGGCAATCAGTTCTGCAACCCGCTCACCTTCGTGGGCGCGGTGCTGGCCCGCGCGACGTTCCTGCTGACCGACGGCCCCGGATTCCGGTTCACCATCGGCGGCCAGATCGGAGGCGGCTACGTCGCACACGCCGTGGTCTTCACCGATACCATGTGCGGAACCTCGATGACCGACGCCGGGCACACCCAGTGCGTCGACGCGCTCCTCGGCGGCCCCTTCCTCATCGGGCCGACCGCCGGCTTCCTCTACGAGCTGGGCGACGTCGCCAACATCGTCGTCGGCCTCAACAGCGAGATCGGCGCCCCGAAATTTACCTTCAACTTCGACTTCGACGCCGGCATCGCCTTCCGGATGTGAGGGGCCAGGGCCCCCTATACTGAGGGGCTGATGCTCTATCGCGGCGTGCACGCCACCATCGGTCGGACGCCGCTCGTCGAGCTGCGCCGGATCGGTGAGAAGGGCGTGCGCCTGCTGGGAAAGATGGAGCTGCGCAACCCGGGCGGCAGCGTCAAGGACCGGATCGCCGCCGCGATGGTGGAGGACGCCGAGCGGCGCGGGGCGCTGCGGCCCGGCGGCACGATCATCGAGGCGACCAGCGGCAACACCGGCATCGCCCTGGCCTTCGTGGCGGCCACCAAGGGCTACACCCTGCAGGTGACCATGCCCGAGCGGATGTCGAAGGAGCGGCTCACGCTGCTGCGCTACCTCGGCGCCAAGGTCACGCTGACGCCGGGCGCGCTCATGCGCGAAGCGGTGGAGAAGGCCGAGGCCCTCCGCCAGGAGATTCCGGGCGCGGTGGCGCTCGATCAGTTCCGCAACGCCGCCAACCCCGAGGCCCACCGCGAGACGACGGGGCGGGAGATCTGGGAGGACGCGGCCGGCGAGGTCGACGTCTTCGTGGCCGGCGTCGGGACGGGCGGCACCATCACCGGCGTGGGCGAGCTCCTCAAGGCGCGCAAGCCG
>DATNDC010000011.1:0-2695 GCA_035607055.1 Polyangia bacterium | reverse complement strand
CGCATCGCGCAGTGGGCGCCGTTCGAGATGCCCGAGTTGTAGCCGATGTTGGTCGCCGCCCCGAGCGCCGTGTAGACCTCGGCGGCGGCCACCGCGGCGAGGTAGCCGTACTGCGGGCTCAGCTCGCCGATGTACGGGTTGTCCATGATGAAGAGGCCGCGCGGCGCGATCATGGCCACGATCTCGTGCGTGTCGATGGGGTTGGTCGTCGGGTCGCTCTGGAACGGGCTGAACCCGTCGGCGAACCAGGGCTGTTCTTGATAGGCGCTGCTGAGCGACTGCGAGGCGTTTCCGTTGGCGCCCATCTCGCCCTTGGCGATGCCGCGCCAGACCGGGACGCCCGCCGTCCCCGATTCGACCGGCAAGGTGAGCGCGATGCGCTGATCGAACGCGCCGGCGACGAACGCCCCCTTGCCGTAGCGCGAGCAGCCGGTCACGCCGATGGCGTCTGCCCGGAGGAGCGACCCGTCCGACTGCGCGATGACGTCGACGATGCGGCTCACCCCCCAGGCCCAGGCGACGAGCAGGCCGGTCTGGCTGCCGCCCGCGTAGAGGCTGTAGAAGGCGCCCGTCTGGTTGGGGCTGTGCCCGCCGCCCTCGGCCCCCACGGTCTGCGGATTGAAGTTGATGGTGGCCACGCCTTCGCTGTCGATGACCGTCGTGTCGAGCGGCGCCACGCCGCTGTAGCCGATGATGGCCGGGTAGGGCGGGCAACCGGCCGAGGGCAAGCTGACGCTGGCGGTGAACGAGGCGCTGTTCCCGTTGGCGGTGACGTTCACCGTGATGCTGGTGCTGGTCACCGTTCCAGTCACCGTGGGCGGCGGGGGCTTGGTGCCGAGGGCGTACATCTCGGCCTGCTTGCGGATCTCTTCTCGCCGGCAGGTCCAGTCGGCCTTGGCCGTCATCTCCGTTCCGTCGAGCTTCTTGAACGGGTCCGGCAGCAGGGCGATCGACGGGAGCCCGGTCGCGCCCGGCAGCGCCGTGACCGTGCAGCTCGCGCCCTCGTCTTCCGACGTCGAGATGAACGAGGGGCCGGTTCCCATGCCCGCGTCGAGGCAGCTGACGGCCATTCCCCCGGCCCCGCCGCTTCCGCCGCCCCCCGCGTCGGTGCTGCCGCCGGTCGCGCTCCCTCCGGTCCCTGGGTTGCCGGGTTTCGCGCCGCTGCCGCAGGCGAGGATGGCGAGGCAGGCCGCCAAAGCGAGCCGGCCCGAGAAAGATCGTCGAAGCGTCATGTGACCCTGTTATTCCCGCTCGCCCGGCCGCCGAGCGACCGGCGCACCCTATCATCAAATTTTTTGGGCGCTCGCAGATCCCAGGGGCGCCGCAAGCGCCGCTTGAAATTCGAGATAGTGATGGGTATCGCTTCGGGCGCTCAGCGGGGACGCGCGGACGATTGGGTGGTGGCGGTGGGACTGACGCAGGCCAAGCTCTTCGACGTCTCGAAGCAGACCCATCCGTTCGGCAGGCCGACCGCATACCAGGCGGAGATGGGCGAGCTCCACTCGGGTTCACCGTGGCGGGTAACCACCAGCCGCGGCGGGGCGTAGTCCCGAGGCACGTTCCCGCCGACGTCTCGCGGAGGCGGGGGCCGGGCCAGGTCCTGGGGGGGCTCGAGGGTCCTGCCTTGGAGCAGCCCATCGGGCGCCGAGCTGATGATGACGCGATCGTCGGCAGCGACGCTGAGCATCGCGGAGTAGCTTGCCGACAAGCTCGGCAGACAGGCGCTCGCGTGGACATATGGCTTCTGGTTTTTCTTCGGCAGGCTCACGAGCGACAGGCAGGTTGCGGCCGCAGCCCCGGAGCGCGCGCGGCCCGGGCCCCGGACCTCGAGCCCCGGTTGATAGGTCGCGAGCATCCAGAGTGATCCGTCTCTGTCGAAGGCGACGCTCCGTACCGCCTGGCCCTCCAGAGCCATGAAGTGCAGCACGCCCCCGAGGTGACCGTGGCGATCGAGAAGCACGACGATCGACTTCTCCCCGGCGCCGTCGAAGGGGATCGACGCCGGGGTCCCCGCCGGCGCTTGGATGGCGAGCGACGTCATCCACCACCCGCCCGCCGTGACGGCCAGCCCATCGTCCGCCGTCGACCAGGCGACCTCGCGCGCTGGAAGTCGGGGGAACGTTCGCGAGCCCTTCCAGGCGCCGGAAGCGTCGAATTGGGTGGTGAAGAACAGCTCTGGATAGGCGTCGACGTCACCGACAAAGTTCTTCCCCGCCAGGGCCATCGTGGCGCAGGCGACCGAGCTCGCCGGCCGCGGCGCCAGGTCGACGCACCCCTGCAGCCAGCCGGAGACCTGCACGATCCCCCTGCTGTCCACGCCCAGGATCTCGGCCGAGGTGATCCCGGGGATCGGCTCCTCCTGGCGCCCGCGGCGGACCGGTCCCGTCGCCGAGCCCTTGGGCGCTCCGCGGCCGAGCGCTCTCACCCAGAGCTGCTGGCCGTTCGGGTCATGCGCCGAGAGGGCTGGACCGAGCGACGGCCAGACCCCGGTCACGAACACCTGGCCGCGCGGGCCGACACGGAGCGACTCGATTCTGCCCGGCGGCTTCCCCGCGAGGCGATCGGAAAACGCCAGCTCGCCCAGCTTCGTCCCGTCGAATCGGTAATGCGCTCCGGAGATCGTCCAGAAGTCGTCCGCCGCGCCGGCCACCAGAGTCTCCGGTCGTCCTTCGTGCGGCCAGACGTGGGCTTCCAG
>DATNDC010000279.1:0-7019 GCA_035607055.1 Polyangia bacterium | reverse complement strand
AGGGCCTGCGATTTCGGCGGGCCGGGCGGCCGGGGCGCTCCGATCAGCGCGCGCAGGCGTTGAAGGTTGCGAGGGAACGACGACTGGCCGTCGGGACCGGACGGTGTCTCGAGGACGCCGGGGACGGTCGCGAAGCGGGGGTCGTTGACCAGCCGCCAGAAGGGCAGCAGGCCCAGGTAGCCGTCGCCGATCTCGGCGTGGCGATCGACGTGGCTGCCGGTCGGCGTCTTCGAGTCGTTGAGGTGAAAGGCGCGCAGGCGGTCGAGGCCGATGACGCGCGCGAAGGTCTCGAACGTCCGTTCGTAGCCCTCTTCGGTGGAGAGATCGTACCCCGAGGCGTGGGCGTGGCAGGTGTCGAAGCAGATCCCGATCGTGTCGCCGCCGCGCGCGCGAGAGAGCATCGCCTCCATCTCCTCGAAGCGGCAGCCGAGGCAGCTCCCCTGGCCGGCGGTGATCTCCAAGAGGAGGCGGACGCGCATCCCGCGCGTCCGGGCGTGCAGCTCGCCGAGCGACTCGGCCGCGGCGTGGACGCCGTCCGCGACCCCCACGCCGAGGTGCGCGCCCGGGTGCAAGACGACGTGGTCGAGGCCCAGCTCTTCGGCGCGGAACATCTCGTCCGCCAGCGCGTCGCGGCTCCGCTCCAGGATGTCCGGATTCCCCGCCGACAGGTTGATGAGGTACGAGGCGTGCGACAGGGTCGGCCAGCCGACCGTGGCGTGCTCGCTGCGGAAGAGTGAAATCTCTTCGGGTTGGAAGGGCTTGGCGCGCCACTGCGCGGACGGGCGGGCGAAGATCTGGATGGCCTCGCAGCCATCGGCCTTGCCGCGCGCGATGGCCGTGTGAGGGCCGCCGGCGACCGATTCGTGGGCTCCCAGAATCATCGTTTTCAGCATACGAGTTTCTCCTGACGTTTCCATTGACGAA
Organism: Polyangia bacterium; assembly: GCA_035607055.1. Lineage (GTDB taxonomy): Bacteria > Myxococcota_A > Polyangia > Fen-1088 > Fen-1088 > JADGRB01. The sequence continues at coordinate 6,095 of DATNDC010000279.1, read as the reverse complement.
CCGTCAGCGATTGGGTAAACGACCCGCGGATTTCTCTATGAATTCCGCTCTCGTTTTCCTGCTCCAGGCCGCGCCCGTCTCGCACGAGCCGCAGCTCATCGATCTCGACCAGACGGTGTTCATCCAGCTCGGGATCTTCTTGCTGCTGGCGCTGGTCCTCTGGCAGTTCCTCTGGAAGCCCTATCTGCGCGTGCGCGGCGAGCGGGTGACGCGCGTCGAAGGATATCGCCAGGACGCCGTGAAGATGGACGCCGACGCCTCCGAGCGGCTGGCCAAGGCCGAGATCGCGCTCAATGCGGCGCGCCGCGAAGGGGCCGGCGAGCGGGCGAAGTCCCGCGCCGAGGCGCAGGCGCGCGAGGCGGCGGTGCTGTCGGCGGCGAACGCCGAGGCGCAGAAGACGCTGGCCGCCGCGCGCGCCGGCCTGGAGGCGACGGTGGCGACGGAGCGGGCCAAGCTGGACGCGCAGACGCGCGAGGTGGCCGCCACCGCGGCGCGCCGGATCCTCGGGCGAGAGGCGTCGCCGTGACGGCGGTTCGGCGCTGGGCGCTCATCGGCGCGTTGGCGGCGGCGGCGCTTTCAGCGTCCGCCGGGAGGGCGCGCGCCGACCAGAAGGCCGAGGAGGTCGCGGCCGAGGCGGCCGAGCATCCCGGGGGCGAGCTGCGCGATCACGAGGCCCCGTCGATAAACGGCAAGAAGCTGGCGCTGCAGATTCTGAACTTCGGCGTGCTGGTCTTCATCCTGGTGAAGTTCGGCGGACCGGCGATCGGCAAGGCGCTGGCGGCGCGCCACCAGCAGCTGAAGGCCGATCTGGCGGCCGCCGCCACGGCGCGCGCCGAGGCCGAGGCGCGGCTCAAGCAGCAAGAAGCGCGACTGGCGGCGCTGGAGCAGGAGATCGAGGGGATCCGCCAGGGGGTCAAGGCGGAGGCGGAGGCCGAGAAGGCGCGCCTCATCGCCACCGCCGAGGAGCGCGCCAAGCGGATCAAGCAAGAGACCTCCTTCGTGCTCGAACAACAGGGGAAGGAGGCGGAGGCGCGGCTACGTCGCGAGGTGGCGCTGGCCGCCGTCGACCTGGCCGAGCAGATGGTGCGCAAGTCGCTGGGGCCGGCCGACCAGCAGCGGCTGGTCGACACCTTCGTCGCCGGCGTCGCCCAGCCGGGCGCGCACGATCGCGTGGACGGAGCCGGGCTCCGCCCGGCGGAGTCCTTCGCGGGAGGGAACGGGAACCCTCCCAGGGTTCCCGGATTCAATCGAGGGCAAGCCTGATGGCGGCGATGGGTGGGTCGGTGGCGCGGCGTTACGCGCGGGCGCTGTTCGGGATCGGCGTCGACAGCGGCAAGTTCGAGGCGCTGGGGCAGGAGATCGGTGACCTGGCGACGCTCTGGTCGTCGTCGGCCGAGCTGCGGCAAGCGCTGGAAAACCCGGTGTTTCGCCCGTCCGAGAAGCGCGCCGTGCTGGAGCAGATCCTGCCGCGCGTGGCGCCGACGCCCGAGGTGCAGCGGCTGGCGCTCCTGTTGCTGGAGCGGCGGCGCATCCTCTTGCTGCCGGCGATCGCGCGGGCTTACCGGGACTTCGCCGACGCCCACACCGGACGGGTGCGGGCCAAGGTGACCTCGGCCGAACCGCTCTCGGCGGCGGCGCTCGATCGGGTGCGCCGCTCGCTCGAGGAGCGCACGGGCAAGAAGGTGATCGTGGAGCCCGCCGTCGACGCCGGCCTCATCGGCGGCGTGGTGGCGCAGGTGGGGGACCTGGTGCTCGACGGCAGCGTCCGCACCCAGCTCGCCGATCTCCGACAGAAGCTTCTCAACTGACGATACGAACCCCGGAGCCTGGAAACCAAAGTCATGCAAATTCGCGCCGAAGAGATCAGCCAGATCATCCGCAAGGAGATCGAGAGCTTCGACCAGAAGGTCTCCGTCATGGAGACCGGCACCGTGCTGGAGGCCGGCGACGGCATCGCGCGCGTCTACGGCCTGGAGGCCGCGATGGCGGGCGAGCTGCTCGACTTCGGCCACGGCGGCGTCGTCGGGTTGGTCCTGAATCTAGAAGAGGATAACGTGGGCGTCGCGCTGCTCGGCAACTACGAGGAGGTGCGCGAGGGGGACTCAGTCAAGCGCACTGGAAAGATCGCGCAGGTCCCGGTGGGCGACGCGCTCATCGGCCGGGTGGTGAACGCGCTCGGCGTGCCGATCGACGGTAAGGGGCCGATCAACGTCGCCCCCAACGACACCCGCAAGATCGAGGTGAAGGCCCCCGGCATCATCGCCCGCAAGTCGGTCCACCAGCCGATGCAGACGGGCATCAAGGCGATCGACTCGATGATCCCCATCGGCCGGGGCCAGCGCGAGCTCATCATCGGCGATCGCCAGACGGGCAAGACGGCTGTCGCCGTCGACGCCATCATCAACCAGAAGGGGCAGGACGTGCGCTGCTTCTACGTGGCCATCGGCCAGAAGCAGTCGACGGTGGCCGCGGTGGTCGAGAAGCTGCGCGAGACGGGCGCGCTCACCTACACGACGGTCATCGCCGCCACGGCCTCGGAGCCGGCGCCGCTGCAGTTCCTGGCGCCCTACACCGGCGTCACCATGGCCGAGTACTACCGCGACAGCGGCCGCCACGCGCTCATCGTCTACGACGATCTGTCGAAGCAGGCGGTGGCCTACCGGCAGCTCTCGCTGCTGCTGCGCCGCCCGCCGGGCCGCGAGGCCTACCCGGGCGACGTCTTCTACCTGCACTCGCGCCTGCTCGAGCGGGCCGCCAAGCTGTCCGACAAGGAGGGGGCCGGGTCGCTGACCGCGCTGCCCATCATAGAAACGCAGGCCGGCGACGTGTCGGCCTACATCCCCACCAACGTCATCTCCATCACCGACGGGCAGATCTTCCTGGAGAGCGATCTCTTCTACTCGGGCCAGCGGCCCGCGGTGAACGCCGGTATCTCCGTGTCGCGCGTCGGCGGCGCGGCGCAGATCGCGGCGATGAAGAAGGTGGCCGGCAAGCTGCGCCTCGAGCTGGCGCAGTACCGCGAGCTGGCGGCGTTCGCGCAGTTCGGCTCCGACCTCGACAAGGCGACGCAGCAGCAGCTGGCGCGCGGCGCCCGCATGACCGAGCTGCTCAAGCAGGGGCAGTACCAGCCGCTGGCGGTGGAGAACCAGGTCCTCATCCTGTTCGCGGTCACCAGCGGCTTCGCCGACAACCTGCCGGTCGATTCGCTGCAGCGCTACGAGCGCGAGCTCTACGCCTTCGTGAGCGCCCGCCACAAGGATCTCTGGGACGAGCTCAAGACCAAGGGGAACGACGGCAAGGCCTGGGACGCGCTGCAGACCCGCATGAAGTCGGCGCTCACCGAGTTCGGCAAAGAGTTCTCGCCGGAGGCCCCGGCCGGTTAGCTTCAGTCCACGCCGATGCCTTCCCTCAAGAATATCCGTACGCAGATCGCGTCCAAGAAATCGACGCAGAAGATCACGCGCGCCATGAAGCTGGTGGCGGCCTCGCGGCTGCGGCGCGCGCAGGACGCGATCGTCGCCGCGCGCCCCTACGCCAACGCGCTGGCCGAGGCGGTCGCCGAGGTGGCGCTGCGCGCCGGCGGCGAGTCGCACCCGCTGCTCGAGCGGCGCGGCCCGGAGCGGATCACCCTGGTGCTGCTCACGTCCGACCGCGGTCTGGCGGGCGGGTTCAACGCCAACATCTTCCGCGTGGCGCAGAAGTTCATCGCCGAGCGCAAGGCGGCCATGCCGCCGGCCCGCGAGATCGTGCTGGAGATCGTGGGCAAGAAGGGGCGCGACTACTACCGCCGGCGCCGGCAGACGATCACCCGCGAGACGCCCGCCCCCACGGCGGAGAGCGCCTCGCAGATCGCCGACGAGATCGCGCAGATCGTCTCGCACGAGTTTCGCGACTCGCGGACCGACGCCGTCTTTCTGGTCTACAACGAGTTCAAGTCGGCGGTGCAGCAGCGGGTGGTCGTGGAGCCGCTCTTGCCGGTCAGCACCGAGCTGGCCGGCGCCGCCCAGCACGGCGGCGGGACGCTCGACTTCGCCTACGAGCCGTCCAAGGAGAAGCTCCTCGACACGCTCCTGCCGCTTTATCTGGAGTCGCAGATCTACCGCGCGCTGCTGGAGTCGATCGCCTCCGAGCTGGGCGCGCGCATGACCGCGATGGACAACGCGACCAACAACGCGAAAGAGATGATCGCCAACCTCACGCTGCAGTACAACCGCGCCCGCCAGGCCGCCATCACCAAGGAGCTGATGGAGATCGTGAGCGGCGCGGAGGCCTTGAAAGGATAAGGATAAGGACCGTCATGAGCGTTCAAGCCAGCACGCAGGGGAAAGTCGTCCAGGTCATCGGCCCGGTCGTCGACGTGGAGTTCGCCGGCGGCGAGCTGCCGGAGATCAACACCGCCCTCAAGATCTCGAACCCCTCGATCAGCGACAAGGCGGGCAACCTGGTGGTCGAGGTGGCACAGCACCTCGGCGAGCACAACGTCCGCTGCATCGCCATGGACACCACCGACGGCCTCGTGCGCGGGATGCCGGTGGAGAACACCGGCGCCCCGATCGAGGTGCCGGTGGGGCGCGAGGTCCTGGGCCGCATCATGAACGTCGTCGGCGAGCCGGTCGACGAGCGCGGTCCCATCAACGCCAGCAAGAAGCTCCCCATCCACCGCTCGGCGCCCAAGTTCGTCGACCAGTCGGTGCGCGTCGAGATGTTCGAGACCGGCATCAAGGTCATCGATCTGCTCGCCCCCTATCGCCGCGGCGGCAAGGTCGGCCTGTTCGGCGGCGCGGGCGTCGGCAAGACGGTCACCATGCTCGAGCTCATCAACAACGTGGCCAAGAAGCACGGCGGCTTCTCGGTGTTCGGCGGGGTCGGCGAGCGCACCCGCGAAGGACGCGATCTTTACAACGAAATGGCGGAGTCGAAGCTCTCCGACGGCTCGTCGGTGTTGTCGAAGACCGCCCTCGTCTATGGCCAGATGAACGAGCCGCCGGGCGCGCGGGCGCGCGTCGCGCTCTCGGCGCTCACGGCGGCCGAGTTCTTTCGTGACGAAGAAGGGCAGGACGTGCTGCTCTTCATCGACAATATCTTCCGCTTCACGCAGGCCGGCTCGGAGGTCTCGGCGCTCCTCGGCCGCATCCCCTCGGCCGTCGGTTACCAGCCGACGTTGGCCACGGATATGGGCGAGCTGCAGGAGCGCATCACCTCCACCAGCAAGGGGTCGATCACCTCGGTGCAGGCGATCTACGTCCCGGCCGACGACCTCACCGACCCGGCGCCGGCGACGGCGTTCGCCCACCTCGACGCCACGACGGTCCTCTCGCGCGGCATCTCCGAGCTGGGGATCTACCCCGCGGTCGATCCGCTCGACTCGACGTCGACCATGCTGTCGGCCGAGGTGGTGGGCCTCGAGCACTACACGGTCGCCCGCCAGGTGCAGAAGATCCTGCAGAAGTACAAGGAGCTGGTCGACATCATCGCCATCCTGGGGATGGACGAGCTCTCCGAGGACGACAAGCTGACCGTCGCCCGCGCGAGAAAAATCCAGAAGTTCCTCTCGCAGCCGTTCTTCGTGGCCGAGACCTTCACCGGCACGCCCGGCAAGTACGTCGAGATCAAGGACACCGTGCGCAGCTTCAAGGAGATCGTCGACGGCAAGTGCGACGACCTCCCCGAGCAGGCGTTCTACATGCAGGGGGGCCTCGACGACGTCCGCGCCCGCGCCGAGCAGATGAAGAAGGAAGCCGGGAACTAGGTCCGGAACCGGGCGCGATGAAGCTTTCACTGACGACACCCAAGGGCGCGCTGGTCGACACCGACGTCGAGGAGGTGACGGCGCCGGGCGAGATCGGCGAGCTGGGCGTCCTGCCGGGCCACGTGCCGCTCATGACCTCGCTGCGCCCCGGCGTGCTCTCCTACAAGTCGAAGGAGCACGACGGCGTGGTGGCGGTCGGCCAGGGCTTCCTGCAGGTGGCGCCCCAGTCCCGCGCCGACGACACCGCGCGTGACCGCGTTCTGGTCCTCGTCGACCAGGCGCTGCCCGCCGCCGAGGTCGACCGCGAGGCCGCCTCCCGCGACCTCGCCGAGTCCGACAAGGCCCT
>DATNDC010000266.1:0-4697 GCA_035607055.1 Polyangia bacterium | reverse complement strand
AAAACACCATCACTGCCTACATCAACGGCGTCCTGTCGTCGGGCACGGAGCCGATGTAGCGGTGGCCAAGAACGCGCGCTCGTCCACGCTGGTTAGTCTGGGCCTCCTCGGCCTGCTCTGCTTCGCCTGCGCCGGCGGGGGATCGAGCGGAGGGCCCACGAACACCGGCGGCACGACCGGCAGCGGCGGCGCCACGACCGGCAAGGGTGGAGCGGTCGGTAGCGGCGGCACCTCTGCGAAGGGCGGCAGCACCGGCACGGGCGGTTTCGTGGCCACCGGCGGGACGACGGGAACGGGCGGGATCGCGACCGGGGCCGGCGGCACGGGAAACAGCTGCGTCGGGTGCAAGGTCACGATCGCGGCGAACTGCCAGAGCGGACCGGGCACGCAGACCGTCCGGCTCGGCATCGATGTTTCGGACGGCACGCTCAGCGCGCTCCCCCTCAGCACCGTGACGTTCCGCTATTGGTTCATGCTCGGAGAAACGACGGATCCGCCAGTGCTGGGGATCGACTACGCCCAGGTCGGGGCAAGCGCGCTGACTTCGCAGTTCGTGCCCGTTTCGCCCGCGGTCACCGGCGCCAACGAGTACCTGGAGATCGGGTTCACCGACGCCGCGCCGACCCTCTCGGGCTTCGGCGACAGCGGGCCGATCAACCTGCAGTTCCACGGCATGGGCTACAGCACGTCGTTCGACCTCGACCAGACGTCGGACTATTCGTTTCAGCCGTGTGGAGACGCGTCGACGAGCACGCTCGTCAACACGCAGACGATCACCGCCTACATCAACGGCGCGCTCGCGTGGGGTCACGAACCCCACTGACCGACGTCGGCTGACCGACGTCGGCGAGCGCCGCGTCGCGATCCCCCGGCGCCGCCTTCCAAGCATCGGCCTTTCGGAGTAGCGTCTCGCCGCCGGCGGTGTGCCGGCTCGTTCTGCCCGAGGTACAACAGATGCCCGAGACCGCCGTACACCGACGGGCGCTCGCGCCGCGTGCGCTCGCCCTCCTCATCGCGCCGCTGGCCGCCTGGTCGGCTGGGTGTGAGCCCGCGCCGTCCGCCGTGAGGGCGCCCGCGACACCGGCCGCCTCACCCCCGCCGGCGGCCGCGCCCGCGGCCGCGACCGCCGCGCCCGTCTCCGACTGGAACGCCGCGCCGACGAACGGCTCGCCGGGCGTGAACGCGCCGAAGCTGACGGGGAACGATCTCCTCAAGAACAGCACCTTCGACGGCGGGAAGTCGATCCCCTGGAGCCCGTCGTTCAGCGGGCAGGGGGCCGGCAGCGTGTCGGTCAAGGACGGCCAGCTCTGCGTCGCGGTGACCAACAAGGGAGTCAACGGCTGGGACACCCAGGCGCGCCACCGCGAGATGGTGATCCAGAAGGGCCACACCTACTCGATCGCCTTCATGGCCCACGCGTCGAAGCCGATCCGGATGAAGGCCAAGATCGGCATGGCTGGCGCGCCGTACAAGGAGTACTGGACCGACACCGTCGACCTGACGACGCACCCGCAGGCGTTCGTCGGCGCGTTCACCATGGAGGCCGCCGACGATCCCACGGCCGAGTTTGCCTTTCATTTCGGCGGCGGGTTCGCCGGTGAGACGACGGCCCCCTACACCGTCTGTCTCGACGACATCCACCTCGACGATCCGCAGTTCGTGAAGCCGGCCAACGCATCGGCCGAGGAGGCGCCAGTCCCGAACGTGCTCGTCAACCAGACCGGCTACCTGCCCGAGCTGCCCAAGCTGGCCACCGTCAAGAACCCCTCCAAGTCGCCCCTCAAATGGGAGCTGCACAAGAAGGGCGGCGCCGTGGTCGCCTCGGGCGAGACGAAGCCGTTCGGCAGGGACGCCGCCTCCGGCGACGACCTGCAGATCATCGACTTCTCGACCTACAAGACGCCGGGCAAGGACTACACGCTGTGGGTCAGCGGCGAAGGGAGCCACCCGTTCGACATCGGCAAGGACGTCTACAAGAAGCTGAAGTACGACGCGCTCGCCTACTTCTATCAGACCCGCAGCGGCATCGAGATCAAGATGCCGTTCGCGGGGGGCAAGCAGTGGACGCGCCCCGCCGGCCACGTCAACGTCGCGCCCAACAAGGGCGACAAGGACGTCCCCTGCCTGGAGGGCTCGGGCTGCGACTACAAGCTCGACGTCACGGGCGGCTGGTACGACGCCGGCGACCAGGGGAAGTACGTGGTCAACGGCGGCATCGCCGCCTGGCTGCTGATGAACGAATACGAGCGCGCCGTCGCGCGCGGCACCGACGGCGAGTTCAAAGACGGGAAGATGAACATCCCCGAGAAGAAGAACAAGATCCCCGACCTGCTCGACGAGGCGCGCTGGGAGATCGCCTTCTTGTTGAAGATGCAGGTCCCCGACGGACAGCCGAAGGCGGGGATGGTCCACCACAAGGTCCACGACAAGGAGTGGACCGAGATCGGCACGCCGCCCGACAAGGATGACAAGCCGCGCTTCCTCTGGCCGCCCTCGACGGCGGCCACGCTGAACCTGGCCGCCACGGCGGCGCAGTGCGCGCGCGTGTTCGAGAAGGTCGACAAGGCGTTCGCCGCCAAGTGCCTGGCGGCCGCCGAGAAGGCCTGGACCGCCGCGCAGGCGAACCCCGCCGTTTACGCCGGGACCTCGGCGGTGGGCGGCGGCCCCTACGACGACAGCAACGTCAGCGACGAGTTCTACTGGGCGGCGGCCGAGCTCTACATCACGACGAAGAAGGACGCGTACAAGGCGTTCCTCGAGAAGTCGCCCTTCTTCAAGAAGGTCCCCACCGTGCAGGGGAGCGACGGGATGCCGGTGGCGTTCGACTGGGGGAACGTCGGCGCGCTGGGGACAATCTCGCTGGCGCTGGTGCCGAACCTGTTGCCGCCCCAAGAGATCGACGACTGCAAGGTCGCGGTCGAGACCGCCGCCGACACGTTCCAGGCGCTGGTGGCCGGCGAAGGCTACCGGCTGCCGTTCAAACCGGGCGCCAAGGGCTACCCCTGGGGATCGAACTCCTTCGTCCTCGACAACGCGATCGTGCTCGCGCTGGCGAGCGACTTCTCGGGCGAGGCGAAGTACCGCGACGCGGCCGCCGAGGCGATGAACTATGTCCTCGGCCGCAACCCGATGGACAAGTCGTACGTCACCGGCTACGGCGAGCGCCCGCTCATGAACCCGCACCACCGCTTCTGGGCGCACCAGGCGAACCCGAAGCTTCCGCCGCCGCCGCCCGGCGTGCTCTCGGGCGGCCCCAACTCGGGCCTGCAGGACGCTTACGTGCAGGCGGCTGGCCTGGCCGGCTGCGCGCCGGAGAAGTGCTACGTCGATCACATCGAGGCCTGGTCGGCCAACGAGGAGGCGATCAACTGGAACGCGCCGCTCGCCTGGGTGGCGGCGTTCCTCGACGAGAAGGGCGAGGTGAAGGCCAAGCCACGCCCCAAGACCAAAGTGAAGGTCGTGGCCGCCAAGGGCAAGGAGGCCGCCGGGGCGGCGGCCCAAGAGACGCCGCCGCCGGCCGCCAAGTAGTAGCGGCGCGCCGCGGAAGGCGCGACCGAGGCGGGCGACAGAGGACGCCGGCCGGGTATGTCGCGCCGCCGCGACGGCGCGACTGCACCGGGCGCTACTGGCTCATGTCCCAGAAGTTGCCGGACATGGCCATCAGCGACAGCACGCCCCAGGAGGCGTGGAAGTAGGTGTAGACGCCGCTCGCCTTCATGGCGTTGCTCGTGGAGAGCGCGTTGATCGTCTTGTAGGAGAGGTCGCGCAACATCACCTGGCTGTCTCCCGCTGCCATCGCGCCAACGCCGGCCGGCCCAAGGAACGCCATTCCGGCCGAGTACGTCATGTACGGCGGCGTGCCACCGGTCGTGGTGTAACCATCCGTGATGCCGGAGAGCGAGACGGCAGTCGACTTCGAAGCGTAGAACGCCGAGATGAGCTGAGCGTACGTCTGCCCGCGCGGGTCGCCGTTCAGACAGTAGTCCATACCGACACGGAAGGGGGTACGGCAGGCGTCGTAGCCGAAGTAGGGATCGATATTGGACGTGCTGGAGCTACGGGAAGTCGCTGCGCCACTTGGCGTGACCCAGTTTGCAACTAGGCCATCGCTGCCCGCCGCCGCTGCCAGCACTGTGTAGCATTCGTTGAGCACGCCCATCCAGTCGTGACCACCATCGACGGCGGCAAAGGCCCGGTAGTAGGAGGGAGCGAAGTACGAAGGATCGAGCTGGTTCGCGTTGTTGAATCCGTCGCCGCCCTCAAGAATGTTGCCGCTCACCTCGTGCGCGAAGATGTTCCCGATCAGCGTCATGGCGTCCGAGGCGTACGTCCCGCCGGTCCACTGCTTGCTGGCCATCAGGAGCGCGTAGGCCATGTCCTCGTCACCGTCTGTGGCCGAGCCACCGCCGCTGCAGCTCCCAGACTGAGGGGATGGGATACACCAGGTCATGAGGTGGTTGCCGTCGAAGTGCGACTTGGCGTAGCTCCAGAGCGTGTCGAACATGGGCTGGTCGTTCATGAACACGCCGATCAACATCCCGTAGCCGATCCCCTCGGAGACGGTGTCGTTGCCGTTCTCCGGACGGATGATCTTGCCCCCGACGAAGAACTTCGCCTTCCAGTTCGTGTAGGCGGTCTCGACCGTGTCGGTGTTGTAGGCGGGGAAGCTGCAGTGTGGCAGCGCATGCCCCTGGGGA
>DATNDC010000169.1:0-2855 GCA_035607055.1 Polyangia bacterium | reverse complement strand
CGTGGTAGCGGCGCACCCCCTCGGCGCGCAGCCGGGCCGTGAGCTCCTCGGGCCCCCAAAGCGCCGACTCCCCGGCCGCGCTCACAGCGCCAGCTCCAGGCCGTCGGCGGCGACTTCGATCCCCGCCGCCTCGAGCGCGCGCCGCTCGGCGCTCCCCTCGCACAGGATCGGGTTGGTGTTGTTGACGTGGATCAGGATCCGCCGTCCCGGCTGGCGGGCCAGAAACGCCGCGCTCCCCTCCGGGCCGCCGAGCGGCCAGTGCGACATCTCCTCGGCCCGCCGCGTTCCCAGGCCCAGCGCGATGAGCTCGTCGCTCGACCAGAAGGTCCCGTCGAAGAAGAGGACGTCAGCCTCGGCGAGCGCCCGCTCGAGCGCCGGCGAAGGTCTCGCCACGCCCGAAAAATACGCCAGCCGTTTGCCCGTGCGCTGGTCGCGCACGACCAGCCCGACGTTGTCCTCGGCCGACGGCGGTCGCAGCGACTTGAGATGCAGCGGCAAGTTGCCCGGCGTGGCGATGGCGGTGATCGCCAGCCCCGAGTCGCCGAGGGGTTGCTCCCGGCCGATGGCCAGCGCCCGCCAGGTCACCTGCCCTTCGAACCGCTCGAGCGTCCGGTAGAGGACGTTCCCCTCGGTGAACCCGACCCGCACGCTCTCCGTGGCGTAGACGGTCAGGGGCTGCGACTCGCGTAACGACAGAAGCCCGAGGCAATGATCGAGGTCGCCGTTGGTGAGCACCAGACCGGCGAGCGGCGAATGGCGCGGCTCGCGCGGGGTGAGCGGCGGGAAGCTCTCGATCTGCGCGCGGATCTCGGGCGAGACGTTCAGCAGGAACCAGGCGGCGCCGTCGGCGCTGATCGCCACCGACTCCTGCGTCCGCGGACGGACGGCGCCCGTCCCGCGCCGCGCCTCCCGACAGTTCTGGCAGCCGCAATTCCACTGCGGCACCCCGCCGCCGGCCGCGGAACCGAGCACGCGGACTTGCACGTGACCGAAAAGCGGCGGTTAGCGCCGAGCGGCGTCGATCACGTCGCGAGCGGCCTTGGCAGCCGATTCAACGTGAGGCGCCACCGGGCCCCAGGGGTCGCGATCGGTGAAATCGCTCCCGTAGCCGCCGATTTCCGCGCTCATGTTGATCTCGACGAAGGCCGGAGTTTCCCACTTCATGGGCGCTATTCTGCGCCGAACCCCCGCCGAGTCAAGGGGCCCCCGGATACCGGAAACTGTCGCCCGGCGGCGGATCCTGCTGTATTCCTCCGGCATGTCGCGCCTGCTTCGCCTGCTCATTTTGGCCCTGATTTCGGCCGCCCCCCTCGCCCACCCCGCGGCCGCCCGGGCGGCCCACGAGATCTATGTGAGCGGCGAGGACAGTGGCGAGATCGTCGTGGTCGACGCCGACAAGGGAGAGGTCTCGGCCCGCATCCCGGTCGGCAAGCGGCCGCGCGGGATCAAGCTGTCGCGCGACGGCAAGCTGCTCTACGTGGCGCTCTCCGGCTCGCCGCGCGCGGGGCCCGGCGTCGACGAGTCGAAGCTGCCGCCCGGAGACCGCACCGCCGACGGCGTGGGGGTGGTCGACCTCAAGAAGCGCAAGCTGCTGAAGACGCTGCCGAGCGGACAGGACCCCGAGTCGTTCGACCTCTCGCGCGACGGCAAGACGCTCTACGTCTCGAACGAGGAGACCGCCGAGATGAGCGTGCTCGATCTGCGCTCCGGCAAGGTCAAGCACAAGGTCGCGGTCGGCCACGAGCCCGAGGGAGTCACCGTCCGCCCCGACGGCAAGGTCGTCTACGTCACCTCCGAGACCGACAACCAGGTCACCGCCGTCGACACCAAGAAGTTGAAGGTGCTGGCGCAGATCGCCACCGGCCCGCGACCGCGCGCCGTGGTGTTCACGCGCGACGGCCTGGTGGCGTTCGTGAGCTGCGAGAACGGCCGCGAGGTGACGGTCATCGACATCACCAAGAACCTGGCCACCGACCACATCAAGATCGAGCCGGTGGCCAAGACGGTCCTCGGCCCGCGCCCGATGGGCCTGGCGCTCAGCCCCGACGGCAAGGAGCTCTACGTCTCGCTCGGCCGCGGCGAAGCGGTGGCGGTCATCGACGTCGCCACACACAAGGTCGAGCGCCTCTTCGACGGCGTCGGCGCCCGCCCCTGGGGGATCGCGGTCAGCGCCGACGGCAAGACGATCTACACCGCCAACGGCCCGTCGAACGACGTCTCCGTCGTCGACGCCGCGACCGGCAAGGTCGACAAGAAGATCGAGGTCGGGGGCCTGCCCTGGGGCCTCGTGCTGGCGCCGGCGCGCTGAGCTCGCCGCCATGACCACCGGGCGGATGGAGGCGTTCAGCGACGGCGTCATCGCCATCATCATCACCGTGATGGTGCTGGAGCTGAAGGTGCCGCACGACCCCACGCCCGCGGCGCTGCGCCCGGTGCTCCCGCCGCTTCTGACCTACGCCTTCAGCTTCCTGAACGTCGGCATCTACTGGAACAACCACCACCACATGCTCCACGCCACGAGCCGCATCAACGGCGGCGTGCTGTGGGCCAACCTGCATCTTCTGTTCTGGCTGTCGCTCATCCCCTTCACCACCGGCTGGATGGGCGAGAACCACTTCCAGCCGGTGCCGACCGCCGTCTACGGCCTGGTGCTGCTGCTGTCGTCGATCGCCTACTACATCCTGGCGCGCAGCCTCCTGGCGGCCGAGGGCCCCGGCTCGAAGCTGGCGGCCGCCATCGGGAGCGACGTCAAGGGGCGGATCTCGACGCTGATCTACCTGGCCGCGGTCCCGCTGGCCTTCGTCCGCCCCTGGATGGCGATCGCCCTCTACGTCCTGGTCAGCCTGATCTGGCTG
>DATNDC010000241.1:0-8549 GCA_035607055.1 Polyangia bacterium | reverse complement strand
CTCGCAGTGGCGCTCGCCGCCTGCGCGGGGCGTCCGCCGGCGCCCGCGCGCGCCGCCGCGCCCGCGGTGACCGTCGAGAGGACCAGCTTCCACGGGTGGGAGGCGCTGGTCCTGCGCAACGGCGCCGCCGAGGTGACCGTCGTCCCCGCCATCGGCCGGATCATGCAGCTCGCGCTCGCCGGGGCGGGCGCCCCGCGCGGCCCGCTCTGGAACCACCCCGGCCTCGGCCCCCAGCTGCTGCCCGACGAGAACGGCTGGATCAACTTCGGCGGCGACAAGGCCTGGCCCGCGCCGCAGTCCGCCTGGGAGGCGGTCGCCGGCAAGGGGTGGCCGCCCCCCCGGACGTTCGACGCCGCGGCCTTCACCGCCGAAGTCGCCGCCGACGGGGCGCTCACCCTGGTCTCGCCGGTCGACCCGGCGTACGGCCTCGAGGTGCGGCGGACCATCGCCCTCGCGCCCGGGGCGCCGGTGGTCACCGTCGAGACCTGCTACCACAAGGTCGCCGGCGCGCCGGTTCGCGTCGGCGTCTGGACCATCACCCAGCTCGCCTCGCCCGAGCGAATCTTCCTGCGGCTCCCCGACCGGTCGGCGTTCCCCGGCGGCTTCGTCCAGCGGCTCCCCGACCGGCCCCGCGCGCTGGCGGTCGAGGGGCGGCTGCTCTCGCTGGCGCGCGATCCGGCCAAAAAGACGATGATCGCCAGCGACGGCGAGGCCCTGCTCTGGGTGGGTGACGGGCCCGATCTCCTGATCGAAACGCTGCCCGAAAAGCATGAGCCGGGAGCTTCATGGCCCGACGGCGCCCACGCCCAGATCTACACCAGCTCGGACGAGGCGCTCCCCTACGTCGAGTTGGAGCTCTTGTCGCCGCTCGAGGACCTGAACCTGGGCGAGCGGGTCTGCCTCCGGGTGCGTTACACGCTGCGGGCCCGGACCGAGGCGGACGCCCGAGCCGAGGCGAAGGGGGTGCTCGGCCCGTGACACGCCGGTGCGGCCGGGCGGGATTCGTCGTCGCCGCGGCCCTACAGGCGCTGGCGCGGACAGCCGGGGGGACGCCCCCGCCCGAGACGCCCGCCCCGCCGCCCCCGACGGCCGCGCCAGCGGAGCCGCCCGCCACGATCGCCGTGAACGGCGCCTGCCCCACCGCCGACGCGGTCTGGACCGCGGTGGCCTCCATCGTCCCCGCCCAGGAGCTCGGCAGGCTCGCCGCCGCGCGGATCGAGATCTCCGATCTCGGCGAGACCTACCGGGTGGGCGTGAACGCCAAGGGGATCGATCGGCTCCGCGTCTACCGCGACCTGGCGCGCGACTGCGAGCACCGGGCCCGCTTCGCCGCCGTCTTCGTGGTGCTGACGTTGATGCCGCCCGACGTGTTGCTCGAGGCGGAGCCGCCGGAGCCGGAGCCGCCGCCACCTCCTCCGCTCCCGCCCCGCGCGCCGCCTCCCCCGCCGCTGGCCCCGCCGCCCCCGCGCCCCCGGCGGGCTCGCCTCGAGATCTCGGGCCTGGTCGAGCTCGCGCCGCGCACCGGGACGCCCTGGGCGGCCCTGTTCGGCGGCGAGCTGCGCGCGGGCCCGGGGCCGGGCCGGCTGGGCTTCGTCACGGCCGTGGGGGCCGCCACCGGATCGATCGCGTTCGGCGCGCTCCACGCGACTGAGCTGCGCTTCCCGTTCGACCTCGGCCTGCGCGTGCCGGTCGTCGGCCGCGCGACGATCGATCTCGTCGCCGACCTCGGGCTCGCCGGCGCGGTCTTCCAGGACCGCGCGACGAACACCCCCGATCCGCAGGCGGGGACCCGGCTGGACCTGGGCGCGCGCGCCGGTCTGGTGCTCCACCAGGGGCGCCAGACCGGGCGCCTCCTGAAGATCGTCGGCCTCCACGCCGAGCTCTTCCCGCGCCCCTACGACATCACGCTGCTGCCGCAGGGGACGATCGGGCACACGCCGATCTTCTGGTTCGGCGGCACGTTGGGCCTGGCGGTGCAGCCGTGATGGCCGGGGGCCGGACCGCGCGCCAGACTGGGGACGTGCGCCGCCTCGCGCTCGTCTCGCCTCTCCTTTTTTGGCCCCTGCTGCTGGCCCTGCCCGCCTGCAACCCGCGGCTGAACCTGGGCAGCGGCATCCTCTGGTCGGCGCAGCACGAGACGGGCGATCTCAGTGAGTGGACGGCCGGGGGCAAAGGGGGAACCGAGGCCGACCTGCCCAACACCGCGCTGGCGATCTCGACCGACTACGCGCACAGCGGGCGTTACTCGGTGAAGCTGACGAACGGCGCGGTGGCGACCTACGAAGAGGCGCACCTCTGGCGCGAGGACGACTACCCCGTCGAGGCCTACTACAGCGCCTGGTTCTATCTGCCGCGCGCGTACCAGACGACCGCCGACTGGTCGATCGTCGAGTTCCAGGTGCCGACCATGGACGCCGGCCAGATCGGCCAGCTGCTCGACATCGACCTGCGCAGCCTCCCCGAAGGCGATCTGATCCTGAGCGTCTACGACCACCGCTCCGCCTACCTCCGTTCGCCGACGCCCGATCCGGCCCTCCCGGTGCCGATCGGACAGTGGTTCCAGGTCGAGGCGCTTTACCGCAACGCCGGCGACGACAGCGGCGAGATCGCGATCTGGATGGACGGCCAGCTCAATTACGAGCTGCACCGCCCGTTCGGGGCGTCGAGCACGGTGTACTGGACCATCGGCAGCAAGACCGAGGGGCTGTCGCCCGCGGAGTCGACCATCTACGTCGACGACGCGGCGGTCAGCCTGGTGCGCGTGACGCCGGCCGGCACGCTCTGAGGGGGCCTCATGACTCCCGGGACGAGCTCGTGTAGAATCGTGAAACTTTCGCGCCGCATCCGGCCATGACGTTCAAGCTGACCCAGGTCCAGGCCCGTCCCGCCGCCCCCGCGGCGGCGTGGCAGCCCGTCGTCGTCAACGGCAGCGACGGTCTCGGGGCGCGTAAGCGTCTCGGCGCGGGCGCCGTTCGCTTCGACGTCCACAGCTTCCAGTCGATCTACGACGCCTACTACGGCGAGGTGGCGCGCTGGATCCGGGCGCTGGGCGGACCGGCCGCCGATCAGGACGATCTCATTCAGGAGGTGTTCGTGGTCGTCTACCGCCGGCTCGCCGACTTCGACGGGCGCAACCTGGCGGGCTGGCTCTACCGCATCGCCGCGCACCAGGTCCGCGACTACCGCCGGCTGGTCTGGATCAAGTACATCTTCCGGCGCAGCGTCTCGCTCTCCTCCGAGGTCCCCTCGGCGCGTCCGACCCCGGTCATGAACCTGGAGACGCGCGAGCGGCAGCGGCGGCTGCAGCACCTGCTCGGCAAGCTCTCCGATCCGCTGCGGGTGGCGTTCGTGCTGTTCGAGATCGAGGGGTACACGGCGGAGGAGATCGCGCAGATGCAGTCGGTCCCCACCAACACGGTGCGGGCGCGCATCCACCGGGCGCGCAAGAAGATGACGGCGCT
Organism: Polyangia bacterium; assembly: GCA_035607055.1. Classification (GTDB taxonomy): domain Bacteria; phylum Myxococcota_A; class Polyangia; order Fen-1088; family Fen-1088; genus JADGRB01. The sequence goes on along the minus strand of DATNDC010000241.1, from coordinate 5,088 downwards.
CCTCGAGTCGTCGGCCAAGCTCGAAGGGAACGCCTGACCGTGGACCGGCTGATCGACAGGCAGGGGAAGGAGCCGCCCGTCGGCGCGGAGGCGGAGCTGGCGGGCCTCGTCGAGGCCTGCGAGCCGGTGCGGGTCTCCGAGGCCCGCAAGGCGCACTCGCTGAACGCCATCTACGCGCGCCACCACGCGCGGCGGCGGTCCCTGCAGTTCACGATGCGGTTCGCGATGGCGGGCGGCGTGCTGCTGGCGGCGGGCGCCGCGACGGCGGCGGCGTTCGGCGTCCACTTCCGCAGCGAGCCGGCGCCGCCGGCGTCGGCCCCCCTCCCCCCTCACGTCGCGCGCGCGCCGCGACTCGCGACGCCGGCCGCCGGCCCGTCACCGGCCGTGGTCGAAGCGCCGTTGTCGCCGGCGATCGAACCGGCGCCCGCGGCACGGTTCCATCGTGCGCACGCGCGCCCGGTGAAATCCGAGGATCCCTCGCTGGTCGTGTCGGCCATCCGGGCGCTGCGCCAGGACCACGATCCCGAGCGGGCCTCGCGCCTCCTGGCGGGCTACCTGCGGACTTACCCGCGGGGCGCGCTGGCCGAGGAGGCCGTGGCGCTCTCGATCGAGGCCGCTGACGCGCGCCGGAGCCCGGCGGCGACCGCCTTCGCCGAGCGCTACCTCAAGGAGTACCCGAACGGCCGCTTCCGGCAGACCGCCGCGCGGGTCCTGGCCCGCCCGCCGCTGTAGCCGCGGAGGACGCGGACGCGTGTCGGCCGAATGGGGACTGTGCGCGCTCGCGCTGCTGCTGGCCGCCTGCAACGGGCCGCAGCAGGCGCCGGGCTCCGACGGCGGTCCGGCGGCGCGTGACGGGCTGACGTTCGACATCCCGCCCATCGGCGATGGCAGCGCCGCCGGGTACGCGCTCAGCTTCGACGGCAGCAAGCAGTACGCGACCGCCGGCGACGCCGGGTTCCCCATCGCGCTCGGACCGCAGACCCTGGAGATGTGGATCGACTACGACTCCGTCGACGGGACGCAGGATTTTCTCGCGCTGCGCACCGACCTCTCGAGCGGCGTCGAGGTCGGGCTCCACGACGGCGCGCTGGCAGCCTGGCGCGTCTACGCCGATCGGGTGCTGGCCCAGGCGCCGACCACGCCGCCGCCCGGGACCTGGCACCACGTCGCCTACACCTACGACGGCACCACCCACAGCCTGTACCTCGACGGCATCCTGGTCGACGCCGAGACAGTTCCCCCCGACGACCGCACGCCGACCACGGTCTGGCTGGGGACGTTGGACGGGTCGAGCAACATGTTCAAGGGGGACATGGACGAGGTGCGCGTCTGGACGGTGACCCGCAGCGCCGCCGACGTGGTCGCCGACATGGCGCACACGGCGCCCGGCCCGGTGAGCGGCCTCGTCGCCTACTGGACCTTCGACGACGCCATCAACGGCGGCAGCGCGGTCGACTTCTCCGGCTCGGGCAACGACGTCACGCTGGGCGACGGCGTGGCGTCGCAGATGCCGAACCGGGTCGCCTCCGCGGCCCCGGTCGGGAACTAGCGCCGCCGCTTCGGTTTGGTTTTCGGCTTCGGCTTTCGCTTGGCGGCCGGCTTCTTCGTCGCCGGCTTGGCCGTCGCGCGACGCTTGGCGGCCGGCGGGCGCTCCGCCCCGGGCGGGCGCGGGTGGCGCGGCTGGTAGACGCCCAACTTGCCGCCGCCGGGTAGGGTGACCTCGGTCAGGAGTCCCCACCGCTGATCGGTGATCGGCCCGCAAGCGACGTTCCGCGCCGCCATCTCGCGGACGAAGGCCTCGACGTCGTCGCACATCAAATAGAGCTCGTGGTGCGCGTCCTCGTCGGCGGGATGGACGGCCACCTCCGCCGGCGGCAGCCCGAAGATGAGCCACCCACCACCGACGTCGACGTGCGGCAGATGAAGGACGTCGCGCAAGAAACGGCGATCCGCCTCGGGTTCCGTGCTGTAGACGATCGAATGCGCGCCGATGATCATGTGGGCCCTCCCTCGATCCTGATTGTACCGCCGGGCGTCACTCCTCCAGCCAGCGTCTGGGGGTCGCGCGCAGCGTCCCCGCGCCGACGGCGTCACACCAGGCGGCGAAGCGGGTGCGCGGGACGCCGCGGAAGCGGAGCTCGTCGAGTGACTCGCCGAGCGGCACGTCGTCGACCAACGTCGCCAGCTTCCGGTAGAACAGCGCCTCCTCGCGCCGCGCCGACAGCGTCGCGGCGAGCTGCGCGGCGCCGCGCGGCTTCACCGTCCAGAGGAGCGGGTCGTCCGGGATCGCCTCCAGGTGCTCGTAGGCGCCGACCAGCAGCCCGGCGCCCTTGTCGCCGAAACCGGGCAGCCCGGGGATCCCGTCGGCGGTGTCGCCCGTGAGCGCCAGGAAATCGGGCACGCTCGTCGGCGCGAAACCGCGCGCGGCCCGGAAGGTCGCCTCGTCGGTGACCTTGCGTTGCCGGCGGTCGACCTGCACCACGCGCTCGTCGCGCAGGCACTGCGCGAGATCCTTGTCGGGCGACATGATGCGGACCTGGCCGACCTGGCCGGCAAAGCGCCGCGCGCCGCTGGCCAGTCCGTCGTCGGCCTCGTGCTCGCGCATCGACCAGACGGTGACCCCGATGGCGCGCACCGCCTCCTCGACCGGGTCGAACTGCGCGCGCAGCTCGGGCGGCACCCCCTCGTCGCTCTTGTAGTCCGGGAACAGATCGTTGCGGAACGAGCGGATCGGGTTGTCGAACGCCACCGCCAAGTGACTGACCGCCTCCTCGGGCTCCGACAGCAGCGCCAGCAACGACGCCACCAGCCCCACCGTCGCTTTCCGATCGGCCCCCGACGGATCGACGTGCCCGGGACGCGGCGCGAAGTGGGCGCGATAGAGCTCGTAGGTCCCGTCGACGAGATGCAGGCGCGCCACGCTCATTTCCGCAGGCTAACGCGAAAACGGTGCGATGCTTCCCCCGTTTCCGTCATGCGCCGCTTCGTCCCCGCCCGGACCTTCTCGCTGGTCACCGTTCTGCTCGCCCTCGCGCGGCCGGCGGCAGCCGACGACCCCGAGGTGCACGTGCTCGGCGTGGCCGGCCGCCTCCCCGGCGAGCGGCGCCCGCTGCTCGTCTACCTGCACGGCCTCGGCGGCTCGGGCGCCGAAGCGCTCGCCAACCCGGCGCTGCGAGCGCTGGCCGAGCGAGGGCGGATGGTGCTGGTGGCCCCCGACGGCAACGTCGACCGGGAGGGGCGGCGGTTCTGGAACGCGGGCGGGGCCTGCTGCAACCTCGACGGCAAGGCGGTGAACGACGTCGCCCGCCTGGAGGCGCTCATCGACCACTGGTCCCAGCGTCCGGAGATCGATCCCACCCGCGTCTACGTGGTCGGCTTCTCCAACGGCGGCTTCATGGCCCATCGCCTGGCTTGCTTCATGGACGACCGGCTGGCCGCGGTGGTCAGCATCGGCGGCGCCGGCCGCGCGCGCGACGAGGCCTGCGCCCCGGCCACGCCCATCGCGGTCGCCGAGGTGCACGGCGACGCCGACCCGATCGTGCGCTACGAGGGCGGACACGTCCTCAACCAGCGGTCGTTCGATCCCCACCCCTCGGCGCCCGAGACCTTCCGCGACTGGGCGAACCGCCTCGGCTGCGCGGGCGCTCCCCAGGTGACGACCGCCGATCTCGATTCACGGCTCTCCGGAAACGAGACGACGATCGAGAGCTACGCCGGCTGTCCCCTGGGGGCCGCCGAGCTCTGGACCGTGCACGGCGGCGGGCACCAGATAGCCACGCCGGCGCTGCTGGCGCGCGTGGGCGAGTGGCTGGCCGCGCATCCCAAGGCACCGCCGAAGAAGAAAGCCGCCAAGAAGAAGAGCCCCGGACGGGGCGGTGGCATAAAGCTGCCGAACTGACGGACGATTCGCTGCATTGTCACCAATTGCCAACGACGGACTACGGACTTAGTATCCCGCCCATGCATACGACCAACCTGCGTGAGGCCCTCAGCGTTCGAAACCTCTTCATCACCGTCGGCCTCGGCATCGCCCTGGTCGCTTGCGGCTCCAGCGGCGGCGGTAGCGGCACCGGCGGCGCAGGCGGTCACGTTGCCACGGGCGGCGCGGGCGGTCACGTTGCCACGGGCGGATCGACCGGAACGGGTGGCGCAGGCGGTCACCCGGCGACGGGCGGAACGACTGGAACCGGCGGAACGTCAGCCGGAACCGGCGGAACGTCAGCCGGCACGGGTGGCGCTGCAGGTCACGCGGGCGGCGGCGCGGGTGGTGCAGCGACGGGCGGCGCGGGTGGTGGAGCGACCGGCGGCGCAGCTGGCGGAGCGGCCGGTCATGCTGGCGGAGGCGCGGGCGGAGGCGCGACCGGTGGTGCAGCGGGTGGCGCAGCTGGCGGAGCGGCCGGTGGAGCAGCGGGTGGCGCGGCGGGGGGCGGCGGCGGGACCTGCGGCACGAACATGGTGACGCTGACCGTGAAGAACTATCTCTCCTGGTGCAGCGTGGACGTTGCCGGCAACACCACGTCGACGGCGGGGACGCAGACGGCATGTGTCCCAGCCAACGGAACCGTCAACCTGAGCGCGACGGCGCTGACGGGATTCGAGGTTACCACCGACGATTGGCATGACGTAGACAGCCAGCAGCTCACTGGTAACAACATGACCAGCAAAGCCACCAAGGCCATTGGCGGCGCCGACACCTGCGTCTGGGTGTGTTGTCGGACCGCCTCCGATGGCGGCACCGACTGCCCGTCGACCGACCTGTGCCCGTAGCGTAGCGACGCGAATTACGGCGGACCGGGCGGCCCGAACCAGGTGGTGAGGGCCTCCCCCAAATCCCGGTCCGTGCCGCCGCCCACCCAGGCGACATGTCCGTCGGGCCGAATCAAGACGGCCGTGGGAGCGGAGACCTCGCCGAGCACCGGCAGCTCCCACGTACCGCCGTAGCGCGCATCGACGCGCCGGACCCGATCCGCCCAGGGCGCGACGTCGAGCGCGCCGGGCGCACCGAGGTCGAGCAGCACCGGTCGCGCCTCGTGCAGCAAGCCGTAGAGGCGCCGCGGGCCGGTCTCGGTGGAGAGCTCGAGATCGGGC
>DATNDC010000073.1:0-2359 GCA_035607055.1 Polyangia bacterium | reverse complement strand
CGGGATCTGGTGGGCCGGATCGGACGTCGAGCGGGCGCAGGGGACGCGCCGGATGCTGGCGCTGTTCTTCGGCGTGGGGATCCTGGCCAACCTCGCCTTCGCGCTGGTGTCTCGCCACCTCCTGGGCGACGTGATGCCCTTTGGCGGCGCCTCCTTCGCGGTGGAGGCACTGTTCGTGGCGTTTGGCCGGATCTACGGCCGGGCGATGGTCAACCTCTTCGGCGTCTTCGCGGTGCAGGCTCGCTACATCGCGATCGCCTTCATCGGCTGGGACGTCGTGGTCGCGCTTGCCGCCGTCAACTGGCCCGAGCTCGGGGGCATCGCCGCCGCGACGTTGCTCGGTTACGTGGGCGCGGCGCCGGGAGCGCTCGACGGGCTCTGGGACACGCTCAAGCTGCGACGGCTGCGACGCCGCTACCGGGTCATCGAAGGGGGCGCCGGGAAGCCACCCAAAAAGTACGTGAACTAAAGCACGTGAGCCGCGCTGCGCCGGCCCGGAGGCCCCCTTTGCATTCGGGGCCGCACGACGCTAACTTGCTGTCTCTTTCACCCATAGCTGGGGGAGCCGACCGAAAGGCTGAGAGGCGCCGTGCACGAGACGTGGACAGGCGCGACCCCTGAACCTGCTCCGGGTAATGCCGGCGAAGGAAAGCGAGGCGAGATGAAAAACGGAAGCGAGACCAACGGGGGCGGGCACCGCAGCCTGCCGAAGGTTGACGATCCAGTCGAAGGGCTCGCGCCGCTGCCGGAGCTGCCGGGGTCGTCGCGGGCGTTCCTGACCGACGGCGAGCTCCAGGTGCCCGTGCGCCGGATCGCAGTCGGCGCGGGCGAACCGGCCATCGACGTCTATGACCCGGCCGGGCCGCGCGGCGTCGATCCGCACGTCGGCCTCCCCAAGCTGCGCCAGCCCTGGATCGACCGGCGCGTCGCGCGCGGCGACACCAACTTCAGCCAGATGCACTGCGCCCGCCGCGGCGAGCTCACCGAGGAGATGCGCTTCGTGGCCCTGCGCGAGGGCGTCACCCCCGAATTCGTGCGCGACGAGGTGGCGCGCGGGCGGGCCATCATCCCGGCCAACATCAAGCACCCGGAGGCCGAGCCGATGATCATCGGCCGAAACTTCCTGGTCAAGATCAACGCCAACATCGGCAACTCGGCGGTCTCCTCGTCGATCGGCGAGGAGGTCGACAAGCTCCGCTGGGCGACGCGCTGGGGCGCCGACACGGTGATGGATCTGTCGACCGGGAAGGACATCCACGAGACGCGCGAGTGGATCGTGCGCAACGCGCCGGTCCCGATCGGGACGGTGCCGATCTACCAGGCGCTGGAGAAGGTCAAGGGCAAGGCCGAGGACCTCTCCATCGACGTTTTTCTGGAAACGCTCGTCGAGCAGGCCGAGCAGGGCGTCGACTACTTCACCATCCACGCCGGCGTGCTCTTGCGCTACGTGCCGCTCACGGCCAGGCGGGTCACCGGCATCGTCTCGCGCGGCGGGTCGATCATGGCCAAGTGGTGCCTGGCGCATCACCGGGAGAGCTTCCTCTACACACACTTCGAGGAGATCTGCGCGCTGATGAAGAAGTACGACGTCTCCTTCAGCCTGGGCGACGGGCTGCGGCCGGGGTCGATCGCCGACGCCAACGACGAGGCGCAGTTCGCCGAGCTGGAGACGCTGGGCGAGCTGACGCAGATCGCCTGGAAGCACGACGTGCAGGTGATGATCGAGGGGCCGGGCCACGTCCCCCTGCACAAGATCAAGGAGAACGTCGACAAGCAGCTGGCCGTCTGCCACGAGGCGCCCTTCTACACGCTGGGGCCGCTGGTGACCGACATCGCGCCCGGCTACGACCACATCACCTCGGCGATCGGCGCGGCGATGATCGGCTGGTACGGGACGGCGATGCTCTGCTACGTGACGCCCAAGGAGCACCTCGGGCTGCCGGATCGCAAGGACGTCAAGGACGGCGTCATCGCCTACAAGATCGCGGCGCACGCGGCCGACCTGGCCAAGGGCCACCCGGGGGCGCAGAAGCGCGACGACGCGCTCAGCCGCGCGCGGTTCGAGTTCCGCTGGGAGGATCAGTTCAACCTCTCGCTCGATCCGGAGACGGCGCGCGAGTTCCACGACGAGACGCTGCCGGCGCCGGCGGCCAAAGGGGCGCACTTCTGCTCGATGTGCGGCCCGCACTTCTGCTCGATGAAGATCACGCAGGACGTACGCGACTACGCGGCCGCGCAGGGGATGGCCCCCGCCGAGGCCGTGACGGCCGGCCTGCGTGAGAAGGCGGAGGCGTTCCGCGAAGCTGGTCAACGGCTGTACGTGGCCGACGCCTCCGGCGGGGAGTAGCGCCATTCGCCT
>DATNDC010000216.1:0-11869 GCA_035607055.1 Polyangia bacterium | reverse complement strand
AGCTTGCCCACCGCGCCGCCGGTGTAGCTGGTCGCCTCGCTGCTGGTGCCGATCCGCGTCTGCAGGGCGAGCATGGCCATCTGGTTGAAGCGCTTCTCGGCGTAGGCGACCCCGCCGCTCTGGCGCAAGCTCTGCGGGGCCACCGACTGCAGCCCGTCGGGGAAGCTCTCGGGCGGCGGGGTGAAGGCCGTCGCGTGGACCTCCCAGTCCTCGGAGACGTAGCCGCCGGAGACGTTGTACGTCTCCTGGTAGAGGTCGTAGCCCGTATAGCGCTGGACGAAGAAGATGTGCTCGACGAAGCGCAGGCCGAAGGGGGCGAAGAACTTCCCGACCCGCACGTAGGGTCCCGTCGCGCTCGGCCGCCACATCAGATAGTGGTCGTTCGAGATGAGGCGCTCGGTGACCGAGTTGATGCGGCCGGAGAGGTTCTCGTCGTAGCCGACGTCGCCGCGGATCCCGCCCTGGAGGTAGAGCGACACCTGATCGCCGAAGGCGAAGCGCGCGTAGGCGTCGGTCTGCATGGGGAAGACCGCGACCTGCGGCGAGTCCGGCCCCCCGGAGCCGTTGACCAGCGGCGCCGCGATCCGTATGTCGGCGCCCAGGGCCAACCAGGAAGGCGGTTCCCAGAGGCCGTGCAAGAACGCGCCGTCGCCGCCCAGGCTGATCGTGTCGCCCGCTTCGTCGCGGCCCCAGGCGGTGATGAGGCCGCCGCCGGCCGGATCGAAGTGGCACTGGCTGCAGCGGGTGGTCCCCGAGCTGAACTGGAACTGCGGGTAGGCGGACGCGCGGCCGCCGAGGGCCGCCAGCAGCAGAGCGGTCGTCAGCGCCGAGAGGGCAAGTCGTCGCATGTTCATGTTCGAGACGAGGCGGTCAGTTGGGGTCCGCGCCGTCCTGGATCCAGTTCGAGATCAGCTGGATGTCGGCCTGCGGGAGGGGGTTGTCGGGGGGCATGCGGATCGACCCCACGGCGTTCAGCAAGCGGATGAGCGTCGAGTCCTGCGGATCGCCCGGCTGGACGTAGGGAGGTTTGACGCCGGCCACACGCTGCGCGAGGGACTGGTAGCCCGCCGAGGCGGAAGAAAGATCGACCCCCCCCTGGTGTGTGATCTTGGAGTGGCAGTTCACGGTCGCACAGCTCGGCTCGATAATGGTGGCCGAGATGAAAGACCATTTCGGGGGCCGATCCTCCGTCGCGCCGCCGCACCCGGCGGCGGAGAAGCAGAGGACCGCGGCGACCGCGGCCAGACGAGCGCGCCTCGGCGGGGACATCGGGGGATTATGCATCAAGGTCGCTGAGGCTCAACTTCGATCCGCGAGATCCATAGGGTGCCCGCACCGTCGGTGTCGGTTGAAATTCCGCGCGCCACGCCGACCTCGATGTGCAGCTTTCCGCCGGGATGCGTGACCGCGCCGGTGAGTGTGATCGGCGCCCCGCTCCGGGGCCAGGGATCCTGTGCGAGATTGGTTCCCCCGGCGATCAGATCTATCGCCGAGGGGCCCGGGTCGCCGACCCCCTCGGCTTGCATGGAAATCCGGTAGCCGCCGGGCGGAAGATCGAGGTCGAACCCGGCGGCGACCCGCGCGCCCGTCAGCCGGAGGCCGAACCCGTCCCAGACGCCGCGCACCGGCGAGGGGGTCTTGCCGGGGGCCGGCTCCGTGGCCCGCACCTCGCAGAGCCGCTTGGTCCCGCCGACTTCGCAGACCGAGACCGCCCAGCGGTTGTTCTCCCGCAGGCGCGCGCCCGCCGCCATCAGCCGCGGCCAGCTCACGAAGATGGCGGCGATGGCGAGCGCCGCGACCGAGAGCTGCAGCACCGCCCGGCCGCGCGTGGTGGGGCGGCGGACGACGTCACGCAGGCTGCCCGCCGCGAACACCAGCCCTTCGCCGGCGAACGGCAGCAAGAGGACGACGATGGCCAGGTGGTAGCGGGCTTCGGCGAAGAAGAGGGTGTAGAGCGCGGTGAGCGCCAGGGGCAACGGCAGCAGCGTCAGCGCCGGCCAGTTCCGGCGAAACCCCGCCGCCACGATCCCCGCCACGATGGTCGCCAGGAAGAGATACCAGGCGCCGTCGACCACCCGCTCGATGCCCGTGCGGTGGACGTCGAACCAGCTCCCCGGCGGCAGCACGCTCTGGCGATAGAGCGGCCAGTAGAGCAGCGACCGCTCGGCGCCCAGCAGCCGATCGGCCTTGGCCGCCAGCAGGCCGAGCGCGTAGCGCGGAGAGAACGCCGTCCACTGCTTGGCCAGCCGGTAGGCCACGCGATCCGCCTCCCGGTGAGGCTCGACGAACAGCGCATAGCCGGTCCCCTCGCTGAACAGGCGGTTGAGCGACCGGCTGTACGTCCCGTCGGAGTCGGGGTTCGCCCCCACCAGCGCCGTGTGGCCGCCGTGGCTGTCGGTCAGGAAGAACTCGCCGTAGCGGTGGTGGTTGCGCAGCCCCCAGGGGAGCAGCACCAGGAAGGCGACCAGGCAGGCGGCGATCGTCCGGGTGACCACGTGCGGCCAGCGGGCGCCGCGCGCTCGAAAGTGCAGCGCGGCCAGCGCCACCAGCGGCAGGGCCACCGCGCGCACCCAGGCGCCGAGCCCCATGAGGAGGCCGAACCCCACCGGCGCCCCCAGCGGCCGCCGGCCGGCGTCGCGGGCGAGCACCCAGACGGCGAGCCCCAGCAGCGCCGCCGACGGCATGTCGGTGCCGGTCACGCTGGCGACGGCGATCCCGCCCGGCCAGAACGCGCAGAAGAGCCCGGCCACGAGGGCCGCGCCCCGGCCGAACAGGGCGCGGGCGGTGCCGTACACGGCGAGCGTCGCCAACCCGCCCGCCGCGACGCCGATCATCTTCACGGCCAGGAGCCCGCCGCCGAGCGCGTAGACGCCCGCCGCCAGCAAGACGTAACCCGGCATGTAGATGAAGGCCGGATCGAGCGCGTGGTGCTCGACCAGGTAACGGGCCGATTCGAGGTACATCGCGAAGTCGCCCACCGGGCGCGTGGGGACGCGCAGCACCCAAACGAGGCGCACGGCGATCGCCAGCGCGGTCAGCAGCCAGCCCAAGAAGGCACCAAGCCAGTTTTATATCGCGCCTGGCGTCCCGCGCCCTATCACGATCCAATGGCCGAACCGCGCGCCCCCGGGCGGCCAGGCGGCTATCCGTTCCGGCCAGCCGCCGGGACGATCGTAGCCGACCAGATATTCGGCCCCGGTCGAAAGCAGGCTGTCGCGCACCGTGGCGCCCGGCTCGCGGGTCACGATCAAGGTGACGTCCTCGGTCCAGGGGATGCGCGCGGCGTGGGCGATCCCGATATCGGCGTAGGAAAACGGCTCGATCATGACCCGCTGGCCGGGCTGGCGGACGGCGCGCAGGTACGCGGCGAGCGCGCGGTCCTCGCCGTCCAGGCGGGTGAGCGCGCCCATCGACTCGGCGCCGGCCCAGATCCGCTCGCGCCCGACGGTGGCCACCAGCCAGACGCCGAGCGAGAACAGCGCCGCCGCGGCGAACGCGCCGGCCCGAAACGCCCGCGCCCGATGCCGGGGGACGACGGCGGCCGCGAGCGGCAGGAGCAGCGCGCCCGGGACGAGCGCAAAGCGCGCGAGCGGCTCGAAGCTCTGCGCGACGAGGCCCTGAACGAGGTAGACCGCGGGCGGACCGAGCGCGGCCACGAGGACCAGCCGCATCGCCGGTGACCAGCCCCGCGCGCCGCGCGCCAGGGCGCGGGCGGCCAGCAGCGCGCCCGGCGGCGTCATCGCGGCGAGAAAACCCAGCGACCAGACGCCGAGCTGCCGCGCCCGCCCGAGCAGCGCGCCGTAGCGCGCCGCCGCCGTCGCCGCCAGCTCCGCGTGATCGCTCGAGATGTAGTGGGCGAAGAAGAGCGGATCCCCGCCGGCCGCCGCGCCCCAGGCCAGCCAGCCGGCGGGCAAGATCGCCGCGCAGAGGGCGAAGAGGGCCAGGCCGCGTGTCGCGGGCGCCCAGTCCGGACCACGGGCGAGCCACCAGGCGGCGACCGCCACCATCGGCAGCGCCAGCCAGGCGTCGTAGCGGGTGACCGCCGCCAGCGAGGCGAGCAGCCCCGCGACCGCGAAGGTCCCGAGCCGGCGGGTCTCCCGCGCGACCAGCAGTCGTTCGATGGCGGAGACCCAGAGCAGCAGGTAGAGCGCCTCGCTCGAGGCGGTCGTCGAGGCCTGGATGTGCAAGGGCGACAGGGCCAGCGCGAAGGCCGCCAGCTCGGCGCCCGGCCTGCCGACCAGCCGCCGGGCGAGGGCGAAGAAGGGGAAGAAGACACCCAGCCCGCACAGCAGCGACAGATAGCGCGACGAGCGCGGCGCGTCGGGATCGAGCGCGATGAACGGCCGCATGAGCGTGGTGTGCAGCGGACCGAACTGGCAGTAGGTGCGCGGCCGCGCGGCGCTGGCCGGCTCCAGCACCAGCCGCTCGGCGATGAGCGCGCGCATCGGCGCGTCGCCGTGCTTGTTCTCCTCGAACGGGAACAACCCCACGCGGAGGACGACCGCCAGCGCGAAGGCTGCTAGGAAGCCGCGCGACAAAGGCGATTAGCCGGCGAGCGCCGCCCGGACCCGCGGCAGCGCGGCGTCGATCTCGGCCAGCGAGACGGCGCCGACGGAGATCCGGAACCAGCCGCTCTCCTCGCGCAGGCCGAAGGCTTGAAAAGGCACCAGCGCCAGGCCCGCGCGGTCGAGCAACATCTTGCGCGTCTCCTCGTTGGTGCGCCCCGGCAGCGCGAACCGGACCGACAGATAGATCGCTCCCTGCGGCGCGATCGCCTCCACGGGCAGGCCGTCCCGGCGCATGGCCGCGAACCCGGCGGCCAGCCGATCGAGCCGCTCGGCGACCCGCGGGCGCATCTCGGCCAGGTAAGCGTCGACCGCCGCGCCGTCGTCGAGCAGCGCCGCCATGGCCACCTGCTCCGGACGCGGCGCCCAGGCGCCCACGTGCCCCAGGATGTCGGCCATCCGCTGGCGCGCCGCCGGCGGCATGACCGCCCATCCGACGCGCAGCCCGGTGGCGGCGAAGCTCTTCGACGCCGCGTCCAGGATGATGGTGTACGGCGCCACGTCGGGGCAGACCTCGGGCGGCGTGACGTGCTTGGCGCCCCCGAACACGAGCTGCCAGTAGACCTGGTCGTAGCAGAGCCAGGCCGCCTTGGCGCCGGACCGCTCGCGGCGCCGGTTCTCCTCGACCAGCGCCTCACAGATCGCCTGCAGCACCCCGGCGTCGATCGCCGTGCCCGTCGGGTTGAGCGGCGAATTGAGCAGGACCAGCCGCGCGTACGGCAGGTGGGGCCGTAGCTCTTCGGCAGTGGGAAAGAAGTTCGACTCGGCCCGCACCGGGATCTCGACGGCCCGCGCGCCGCACAGGTAGGCGTAGTGGTTGTTGTTCCACGACGGCACCGGGTAGACGACCACGTCGCCCGGATCGAGCACCGTCCGGTATGACCCGTAGAGCAGCGGCCGCGCGCCGCCGGTGATCAGCACCGACTCGACCGGGTACGCGAGGTCGAGCCGCTTGGCGTAATAGCGCGCCACCGCCTCGCGGAGCTGAATCACGCCGTCAGACGGCGGGTAGTTGGTCTGCCCCGCCGCGAGCGCGGCGCGCACCCCGTCGAGCAGCGCCGCGGGCGCCGGGAACTGCGCCGGATCGAAGTCGCCCACGGTGAGGTTGCAGATCTGCGCCCCTTTGGCCTTGAGCGCCCGGATCTGCGCGGCGATGCGCAGGATCTCCGAGCCGATCACGCCGCGCGCGAGGTCCGACAGCGACGCGTCGACAGCCGCCGCGTCGCCGAGCTTGCCGGCCAGATCCATGATTGGGGGAATCTTACACGATGCGATCGCGCGATGGGGCTCAGCCGCCCGCGGGGGCGGGCGCGGACGAACCAGCCGCGGGCGCGGGCGCGCAGGTTCGGTGCGCGTTGCAGATCTCGGCTGGACCGCAGGCCGGGTTGCAGAGCGGGATGCAACGACCGCCTTGGCAATCGAACCCGGGCGAGCAGATCGGCGTACAGGTGGCGCCCGCGGGGCTTCCCCCGGCCCCCGCCGCAGACTCTCCGCGCCAGGCCACAGTCGCGGTGATGTAGTTCTCCCCGCCGGCGACCGACTCGGACAGGCCATAGACGGTATCCCCCCCCAGGTTGCAGGCGACGTTTCGCAGCTCCTCGAAACATTGATCTCGGCCGAGCGAGGTGGCGCAGTAGGCCCGGACGGACGCGATGCTTGCCGGCAGCGGCGTCGGCGTCCCGGGAACGATCTCGACCGGGCAACCGGGCGGCCGCACGGGCCGCCGCGCCCCGATCATCGTCATCTCGGAGCCGGCGCACGACGCGAGCGCGACGCACGACGCGAGCATCAGCAGCGATCTTCGCATGCCGCCAGCTTACCCGAGCTTCACGGACAGGTCGCGGCCGTCAGATCGACCTGATAGATGTGCACGTCGTTGGCCGCGAACGCGTCGGAGAACTTCCCGGCCGCGATCTTCACGGTACGGCTCTCGCCCACCACGGTTGCCACGCCGCCGCCGCTCATGCCGGCGACGGTGAAGGAGCCGGTCGCGCTGCCCGCGCGCGAGATCGCCGCGAAGACGTACAGGGTCTGGCCGTTCGCCTTGACCATCACGTCGATGGGCGCCGCGCTGTTCGAGCTGCCGACGCCGACCAGGTTGGGGATGTCGGCGCTGTTGAGCTCGGGCGCCAAGGTCTTGATCTGCTTGTTCAGCGCCGTGACCGCCGAAACCATCGTGGTGTCGGCGAAGATGCCGTCCTCGCGGAAGCTCGGGTTCCAGGTGTCGACGAAGTAGGCGATGCCGTTCGCGCCGTGGATCAGCGACAACCAGACCTCGGACTTCGTCTCTTGCGGCGTGGGCCCGTGCGTCCCCCCCGCGGAGATGGTGGTGGTCTCGATGTCCGTCCAGGCCGCCTGTCCGCGCGCCGACCACTGGTGGATGCGATCGATCCCGTAGCCGTTCAGCCAGAACTGGCCGCAGGTGACCTGCTCGTTCGGGTCGCCGTCGCAGTTGTTGTAGGGATAGATGTCGTAGTCGACGATGTCGGCGGCCGGCATGTATCCGGATTCGGCGGGCGCGTTGCTGCCGCGTCCCTCCCAGCCGTCGTAGGCGACGCCCTGCCCGAGCCCGACGTAGACCGGTCGGGTCGGATCCGCAGCTTTGTAGGCGTTGTATTCGGAGACCATCGTCGCGGGGGCGACCGGCGGGCCGCAGCAGGTGCCGTCGGACTTGTCCTGGGCGTTGTCCGGCTCGTCGGGCGACGCCCACCAGCCGACGATCGTCGGGTCGTCGACGTTGGCCAGGCCGACCGAGTCCTGGCCGACGATGGCGTAGATCCCCTGCGCCTTCAGCGTGGCCAGGTCGGCGGCGGCCAGCGAATCGGTCCCCGCGTTGTTCCCCACGTAGACGTTGATCCCCAGCTGCCCCATCTCGGTCGCGTGCCACGACCCCTGCAGCCACACCGCGATGGGGAAGAAGGTGGGATCGGTGGCGGTGGGAATCCCACGCGACCAGCCGGCGTAGGGGTTGGTCCAGGCGATCGTCGGCACGGTGGGGACGCAAGCGCCCGCCGACCCGCCGGTGGCCGGCGATCCGCCGGTGCCCGTCGCCCCGGCCGTGCCCGCGGCGCCGCCGGCTGCTCCGCCGGTGGCGGCCTGGCCTCCGCCGCCGCTGGTTCCGCCGGTGGCGGCCTGGCCCCCGCTGCCGGTCGTCGGGCCGCTGCCCGAAGATCCGCAGCCGAATGTGCAGAAAAGAGCTGCCAGGACGAGACGCGACGGGTGGTTCATGCTCGCCTCCCCGCTCCATCGTACGCCTGACCGGGCGGCGAAGGCGAGCCGTTCGACGCGGACGCGAAACGAGCGCTAAGCGCGCTCGAGGTACGTGTACCCCGCCAGCCCCTCTTCGTACATCCGGAGCATCGAGCGGGTCTCTTCCAGCGTCATGCGGCTGGCGCGGACGGCCAGCTCGGCGAAACGGCGCAGGCGCGCCACCAGCTCCTCGCGCGAGTAGCTGACGTACTTCAGCACGTCGGTGACCGTGTCGCCGGTGACGACGTGGTCGATCTGGTAGCCGCCGCCGGCGGCCAGCGAGACGTGCACCGTGTTGGTGTTGCCGAACAGGTTGTGCAAGTCGCCCAGGATCTCCTGGTAGGCCCCGATCAGGAAGATGCCCAGGTAGTAGTCGTGGCCGTTGACGGGGTGTAGCTCGAGCACCGACTTGACGTCCCGGCGGTCGATGAAGTGATCGATCTTGCCGTCGGAGTCGCAGGTGATGTCCGCCAGCACCGCGCGCCGGGTCGGCTCCTCGCCCAGGCGATGGATCGGCATGATGGGGAACAGCTGGTCGATGGCCCAGATGTCGGGGAGCGACTGGAACATCGAAAAATTGCAGAAGTAGGTGTCCGACAGCGCTCGCTCGAGACCCTCGAGCTCCTCGGGGACCTCCCGCATGTCCCGCACCTGCTTGAGAAGCTTCTGGCAGATCGCCCAGAAGATGTCCTCGGCGACCACTCGTTCCTCGAGCGACAGGTTGCCGAGGTTGAAAAGCTGCAGCGCCTCTTCCTTGTACTCCAGCGCGTCGTGGTAGGCCTCGAGGACGTTCTTGCGCGAGACGTCTTTGTAGGTCTCGAACAGGTTCTTCACCACGCGCGAGCTCTCTTTGTTCACCTTGTCGGGCGCCTTGCCGACGTCGAATTCGCCGACCCCCAGGATGTCGACCACCAGCATCGAGTGGTGCGCGACCACCGCCCGGCCCGATTCGGTCACGATCGTCGGGTGCGCCACGCCGCCCGCGTCGCAGATCTCCTGCAGGGAGAAGACGATGTCGTTGGCGTACTCCTGCGTCGAGTAGTTCATCGACGAGGCGAAGTTGGTCTGCGAGCCGTCGTAGTCGACGCCCAGGCCGCCGCCGGCGTCGAAGTACTTGAGCGGCGCGCCCATCTTGCAGACCTCGACGTAGAACCGCCCCGCCTCGCGCAGCGCGTTCTTGACCGCCCGAATGGCCGAGATCTGGCTGCCCAGGTGGAAGTGCAAGAGCTCGAAGCAGCTGAGCAGGTCGTTGGCCTTGAGGAAGTTGATCCCCTCGACCACCTCGCGCGTGGAGAGGCCGAACTTCGAGCGGTCGCCGCCCGAGGCCTCCCAGCGCCCCGAGCCCTTGGCCGCCAGCTTGACGCGGATGCCGATGCGCGGCCGCACGCCCATCTTCTTGGCCGTCTCGGCGATGAGCGACAGCTCGGAGAACTTCTCGACCACGATGAGCACCGTGCGCCCCAACTTGGAGGCCATGAGCGCGGTCTCGATGTACTCCTCGTCCTTGTAGCCGTTGCAGACGACGAGCGCCTCCTCGTCGTCGAGCATGGCCATCACGGCCAGGAGCTCCGGCTTCGACCCAGCCTCCAGGCCGTAATGGTAGGGGCGGCCGAACTGGACGATCTCCTCGACCACGTAGCGGTGCTGGTTGACCTTGATCGGGTAGACTCCCTTATAGGCCCCCTTGTAACCGTATTCGGCGATCGCCCGCTTGAACGTCTCGTTCAGCTCGACGATGCGACTCTTGAGCACGTCGGAGAAGCGAATCAGGAGCGGCAGGCCGATCCCGCGCCGGGCCACCTCATCGACCAGCTCCTTGAGGTCGATGCGGGCGCCGTCGGGGCCGGTCGGGTGCGCCTGGACGTTGCCCGCCTCGTTGACCGAGAAGTAGCTGTTCCCCCAGTACTTGACGCCGTAAACCTCCGCCGAGTCGGCGACCGTCCATTTGCGGGGGATCCCCGCCGTGCTGCTCATGGGCCCTACGTTGAAGAAGTTTGGGGGGAGATTCCAGTGAAAATATGGTGCCGGTCGGCGCGTCCCGTCAGAATTTCAGCGTCAGGCCGCCCGTGAAGTAGAAGTTCGAGTCGCCGGTCCCGATCAGGGCTTGGTTGTACTTCCCCTCGAACTCCTCGCGCGGCTGCAGGCCGTAGTTGTCGGTCAGCGGCACGAACTCGAACTGGAAGAAGAGCGACGTGAGGCGGTCGAGCGCCGCGGCCGCGTTGAAGCCGACGTAGAAGCGGTGCCCGGTGAACGACCGCGAGGGGTCGTCGGTCCCGAACAGGGACATCTTGGCGGCCGCGTCGTTGTCGGGGGGATATCCGCAGTAGTCGTCGGCGGTGGCGCCGTTCTGCAGCTGCCCCACGGGCGGGCAGAAGTGGTCGTCCCACAGCGAAAACTTGCCGTAGGCCGAGACGGTGGCGATGTCCGCGAAGGCCAGCGTGGCGATGGCGTCGAAGTCGGCGAAGAACGAGCTGCGTCCGTTGATCCCGCTGCCGCCGCCAATGTCCCCCTCGGCGCCTATGGCGAAGGGGCCGACGCTGAGGATCTGGTAGCGCGCGCGCAGCGAGAAGTCCGTGATGTCGAACATCGTCTGGATCTGGACGCCGACGTCGAAGCCGCCCAGGTCGTACCCCCCCAAGCTCTTGGGGGCCAGCGCGCCGACCATCACCCGGGTCGTGAGGTACCAGGGATAGCCGAGGCCGAAGTCGACGGTGACGCCGCCCACCGGGTTCACCTTGGCGCCGAACGACGACATCTGCGTACGGCGCTTGGCGACCTGCTCCGGGGACGGACCGGTCGGGATCAGCTTCATGTCGACGGAGTAGACCTTCTCCCGCCCGCCCTCCGCCTTCATCGTCTCTTTGTGGTCGAAGTAGCCTTTGAGGCGGAACTCGACCACGTGGTCGCCGGCCGCGACGTCGTGCGCCACCGGCGTGCGGCCGATGAGCTCGCCGTCGATCCGCACCTCCGCCCCCTCGGGGGTGGAGAGGATGCGCAGCGACCCGGTCGCCGAGAGGTCGGCCACCAGCGTGACCGCCTGGTTCTCCTGCAGCACGATCTCGCGCTTGAAGTCGGTGTAGCCGTCACGGTGGACCGAGACGTAGTGCTTGCCGGGGTCGAGGTCGTTGCGGTCGACCGGCGCCCGCCCCAGGCTCGACCCGTCGAGAAAAACCTCGGCGTTGGGGATGGTCGACTGCACCTTGAGCCCCGCGTGCGGGCGGTCGGGCGGAGCCACCTCCATCCGGAAGCTGACGATGGCGTTCTCGTTGCTGGCCACCCGCTGCGTCTGCTCCTGCGACTTGAACCCCTTCTTGCGCGCGCCGACGATGTGCTCGCCCGGCCGGATGTCGTTCATCGTGATCGGCGCCTTCCCCTTGTCCTCGCCGTCGACGTAGATCTCCACGTCCGGCTCGTTGGAGATGATGCGCAGGCTGCCGTTGCCGCTGGCGGAGGCGCCGAAGGTGGCGGCGACCTTCACCTGCTGCCCGGCGACGACCGTGACCGTCTGACGCCAGGGCGGGATCCCCTCCTTGCGCACCTCGATCACGTGGTCGCCCGCGGTGACCCCGGTGATGATCGCCGGCACCACGTCCTTGCGGGTCCCGTCCAGGTAGACGTCGCCGCCCGCGTCGGAGGTGACCAGCAGCGTCCCCGCCGGCGCCTCGGCGCGGGTCAGTGTCAGCTCACGCGTGCGGTGCTCCCCCTCGGCCAGATTGACCCACTCGGAAAACGGCGTGTAGCCGGGCTTGCGAACCTCGACCTGGTGGCGACCGGCCGGAACGTCGAAGCTGTTGGGGACCGTCCCCCTGTCGGCGCCGTCGATGAACACCTCGCCACCGGCCGCGCCGCCGTCGACGCCGGCCTGTAAATCGAGACGCGCCATGGCCGGCGCTCGCTCGAGCGTGAACGTCAGTGTCTGGCTCTTGCGCACGTCGAGGCTCTGCTCTTGCGGCTTGAACCCCGCCATCTCGACGATCACCTTGACCGGCCCGCGGGGCACCTTGAGCGTGACCGGCGTGTAGCCCGCGACCCCGTAGTTTTTGGGGTTCGGAGCG
>DATNDC010000151.1:0-3707 GCA_035607055.1 Polyangia bacterium | reverse complement strand
ATGGTGACGTTGACCATGAGCATGTCAAGCAGGGCGAAGCCGAAGCGGCTAACCGTATTATTTGGCGGCAGCCGGTTCTGGCTTGCGGACGGCCTGCATCAGGAGCTCGTAGGATCTGAGGCGCGCCTGGTGGTCGTAGATCTGCGCGGTGACGATCAGCTCGTCGGGCTTCGTCCGCTGGACGAACTCGTCGAGCTTGCGCCGCGCCGTCTCCGGGCTGCCGATGGCGGAGGCCGAGAGGACGGAGCGGAGGATCGCCCGCGCTTCCATCGGCAAGGCGTCGGCGTAGCCGGGCTTGGGCGCCGGGAGCTTGGTCGGATGGCCGGTTCGAAGCGCGACGAATGCCTGCTGGACCGAAGTCGCGAGCAGCTCGGCCTGTTCGTCGCTGTCGGCGACGATCGCGTTGAAGCCGAGCATCACGTACGGCTTGTCGAGCTGGTCCGACGGCTCGAAGCGTTCGCGGTAGAGCGCGATCGCTTCCATCATCATCTGCGGCGCGAAGTGGGAGGCGAAGGCGTAAGGAAGCCCGAGCATCGCCGCCAGCTGCGCGCCGAACAGGCTCGACCCAAGAATCCAGATCGGGATGTCGAGCCCTTCGCCGGGCACGGCGCGGACCCGGCCGTCCTCGCCGCGGAAATAGCCCATCAGCTCGACGACGTCGTTGGGGAACTGGTTGGCGTCCGACGCGAGGTTGCGCCGCATCGCATGGGCGGCGGACTGGTCGGTGCCGGGCGCGCGGCCGAGCCCGAGGTCGACGCGGCCGGGGAACAGGCTCTCAAGCGTCCCGAATTGCTCGGCGATGATCAAAGGCGCGTGGTTCGGGAGCATGATCCCGCCCGAGCCGATGCGGATCGTCGAGGTGTTCGCGCCGATGAAGGCGAGCGCGACGGCGGTCGCGGCGCTGGCGATCCCCGGCATCGAATGGTGCTCGGCCATCCAGAAGCGCCTGTAGCCGAGCCGCTCGACATGCCGCGCGAGATCGGCGGAGTTGCGCAGGGACTGGCCGGCGTCGCTGCCTTCCGTGACCGGCGAGAGGTCGAGGACCGAAAGCGGCAGCATCAGCGGGAGGTGGTGGCGCGCGCGGTCATTTCAATGCGGGCGACCACCCCTCCCTGGAAGGGAGGGGCCGGGGGGTGGGTGCGCGAAGCGCGCTCTGCTACAGCCGAACAATGTCCCGACGCGTGGAAGTCGCAGTCACCGAACGCGCCCGGGCGCTGCGCAACAACGCCACTCGTCAGGAGCGCAAGATTTGGGAGCTGCTCTCTCGCTACCGCCCCAAGTTCACCCGGCAGTTCCCGATCGGACCCTACATCGTGGATTTCGCGTGTCGACAGGCAAAGCTCGTGGTTGAGATTGACGGCGGCCAACATGCGGAATCGCAACGCGACATCGTCCGCGATCAGTGGCTGGCAGAGCAGGGATGGAGCGTGTTTCGCGTGTGGAACAACGATGTGCACGCAAACCCACACGGTGCGGCAGAAGCCATCCTCGCACGCGCCGCCGAGTGCCTCGGCGGCACCCACCCCGAACCCCTCCCTTCCAGGGAGGGGAGGAAGAGGCGGCCGATCGCCTAATGCTGCGCTAGATCCAGCCCGCATCGCGGTACCAGTCGGCGGTGGCCTTGAGGCCCTGGGTGGTCTCAATTCGCGGATGCCACAGGCCCGGTGGGGGAGCGCGCTTGGGTTCGACGACCCAGTTGCGATGGGAGAAATAAGCGGCGCGGTCGACGGTGAGCTTGGCCTTCTCGCGCCGGAACAGCTGGTCGGCGCGGGCGGCGAGACGGAGCAGGATCCCGGGAGAGGAGACGATGGCGGGACGTGTGCCGACCGCTGCCCCGAGCGCCTTGGCGAACTCGCGGTGGGTCCAGCCCCCGGGCTTGCCGTCGTCGGCCTCGATGAGGACGCCGCTCGGCACTTCGGGAGAGGCGACGGCGAGGAGCAGCCGCGCGAGGTCGTCGGCGTGGATTACCGAGACCCGGCCCCTGGGCGGCATCAGCATCACGCCCATCTTCGCCATGCGGAACAGCTCCAGCGTCTCCTTGTCGCCGGGCCCGTAGACGGCCGGCGGGCGAACGACCGCCCAGTCGAGGCCGGAGCCCATCACCAGCTGCTCGGAGCGCGCCTTGGAATCGCCGTAGAGCGACAGGTTCGGCTCGCGCGCGGCGAGCGACGAGACATGGACGAAGCGCCGGACTCCGCCGGCGGTGGCGGCGGCGAGCATCGCCAGGGTTCCGTGGACATTGCCCTTGTCGAACGCGGCGGCGGTCTGGCCGGTGATGACTCCGGCGACGTGGATCACGGCGTCGGCGTCGCTCACCAGCCGCTCGAGCGCGGCGCGGTCGTCGAGGTCGCCGGCGACCCATGTCACGCGCTCACGCGGAGCCTGGTCGCGGCGGGTGAGGGCGGTGACTTCGTGACCGGCGGCCAGCGCGGCCTCGAGCAGGTGCGAGCCGACGAAGCCGGTGGCGCCGGTGACGGCAAGCCTCATCAATTCCTCCCCGAAACGGGGAGGGGAACCAGCGAAGCCGGTGGAGGGGCCCCACCCAGGTCGCGAGGCTCGACCGCGGGCCCCCACCACCACGTCGCTGCGCGCCGCGGTCCCCCTCCCCGCTCCGTGGAGGATTTTAGAGCGGTGACCATCGCCGGCTGTCTTCGAGTTCTCCGCGCTCTTCGGCGGCGTCGCCGAGCCGCTCTATGATCGCGTCGAGCAGCGGCTCCAGCCCTTCCTCGAGCGGCGCCGAGACGGGGAAGACGCGCGCGCCCGATTGCTTCTCGAGCGCCTTTACGATCCTGGCGCGCTGCTTGTCGTCGAGCAGGTCCGCCTTGGTCAGCGCGACGATCTCGGTCTTTTCGGTGAGGCCGGCGCCGTAGCCCTCGAGCTCGCCACGGACAATCCGCCACGCTTCGACCGGGTCGTCGGCCGATCCGTCGACGAGGTGGAGGAGCAGCCGCGTTCGCTCGACATGGCCGAGGAAGCGGTCGCCGATGCCCGCGCCCTCTGCCGCGCCCTCGATCAGCCCGGGGATGTCGGCGATGACGAACTCGCGGCCCTTGTGGCGGACGACTCCGAGCTGGGGGCGAAGCGTGGTGAACGGATAGTCACCGACTCTGGCCGACGCGTTGGTGACCGAGTTCAGAAACGTCGACTTGCCGGCGTTGGGAAGGCCGAGGAGGCCGACGTCGGCGAGCAGCTTGAGGCGGAGCCACACCCACATTTCTTCGCCCGGCTCGCCGGTCTGGTGCTGGCGCGGTGCCCGGTTGGTCGAGCTTTTGTAGCTGGCGTTGCCGCGGCCGCCCATTCCGCCTTTGAGCAGCGTCACCTGTTGCCCGACCTGGGTGAGGTCGGCGAGCAAGCTGCGCTCCTCATCGTCGGCGAGGATCTGGGTTCCGACGGGTACCTCGATGACGAGGTCCTGGCCCGCAGCGCCGGTGCGGTTCGAGCCCGCGCCGCCCTTGCCGCGCGGCGCCCGGAAATGCTGCGTGTAGCGGAAGTCGATGAGCGTATTGAGGCCGGGGACCGCCTCGAACACCACGTCGCCGCCCTTGCCGCCGTCGCCGCCGTCGGGGCCGCCGAACTCGATGAACTTCTCGCGCCGGAAGCTGACCGCGCCGGCGCCGCCGGCGCCCGAGCGGACGTAGATCTTGGCCTGGTCGAGGAAATGCATCTGCCGCGGCAGTTACGCGAACTCGCCGGAGAGGTGAACCGTC
>DATNDC010000149.1:0-31807 GCA_035607055.1 Polyangia bacterium | reverse complement strand
GACGACGTCGTGCGGGTTGGTCCGGGGGCCCGGGACCAAAATCTGATGAACGATGGTGCAGTCGGCGGGATCGACGAAGGTCAAAGCGACGTTGCGCCGATCGACGATGATGACGTTGCCGCCGAGCTGTGGCTGCGAAGGAAGGACGGCATCGCCCGAGATGGTGGCGGTCACGCTGCCGTTGGCTCCCGTCGCCGAGTCGACGCAATCGGCACGCACCAGCGCCCCCATCGCATCGAGGATCGACAAGCTCGTCGTCGAAAAGTCGCTGTTCACGACGGCGAGCCCGCTCATGGCCGGTGGGCGCGTCGCCGGCGCGGCGTCGGCCGTGGCGCCGTCCTGCCCCCACTCCCCCCCTCCGGCGTCCGCCCGCCCGCGACCGGGCGTGCCGCTCCCGCATCCGATCGCAACAGCCGCCACCATCAAACCGACACCCAGTGTTCGTCGCATCGCGGTCGCTCCTTGCGCTCCTGTTCAGGGGTTGCCGACGGGCTGGAATCCGGGCGGCTCCGCTTCATCGGGGGCCGCCGAGTCGTAGGCCAGAGACACGAACACGGTCCGACCCGGCAGAGGGAAGTTGACGAATTGCCAGGTCAGGAGATCCGTCAGGTTCAGCGCGCTGACCATGAGCCGCAGCCCGGAGCGTGGCCGCGACACGCTCGCGCCGGCGCCCAGGAGGGCTGCCGCGGGAACCGGAAGGCGGTTGTCACGATCGGCGTACGCCCCTGCGAGGATCGAGGCGTCGGCGTAAGCGCCGAGCTCCATTCCGTACGGGAGATCGAGGCGGACCAGCTCGGGCCGCAGGTAGGCGGAGAGGCGGGGGTGGTGCGGAATCTGCTTTCCACGGTAGGTGGGGATGTCGCTCTCGTCGTGGGCGGCCAGGTAGGTCCCCTGCGCCACAAGCCGCGCGTGGCGTCCGATGGCGAGCTGCAGCTCCTGTTCGACGCCGTATACGCGCGCGCTGCTCAGGTTCTCGGCGCGCGACGGCCCACCCAAGTTGAGCTGCCAGTAGATGAGGTCGTCCGCCAGCGCCCCGAAGAGGGTGGTGCGGCTGGACGTCGACACCCACGCGCCGGGGCGATCGATCCAGAGCGCGATGTCGGCGTTCGTTCCCGATTCAGGGACCAGGCTCGGGTTGCCGAGGAGGCGTTGCGTACCGTCTCCGTAGAGCTCCAAGAAGGAAGGCGCGTGGTGGTACTCGCCGAGGTTCGCCTTGAGCGTCACGACCGGCGAGACCGGCCGCACCAGCCCCAGCCGGTACGTGGGCAGGAGGCGCGCGATGGCCGGTCCGGCGGGAACGGGCTGATCGTTCGTGTCCAGCCCCGTCACCGTGTCTTCCATCCCTTCGAACCGGGCGGAGGGGATGACTTCCAAGTCGAATCGATGCAAGAGCAGCGTGAGCTCCGCTCCCGCCACGCCGATCAGACGACGTGCCGGGATTCTCGGGTCGGCGGCGTTGGTCTCGTCGTCGGGGGCGTAGGTTTCGCGGCGGGCTTCGAGTATCCCTGCCGCGCGCCCCCAGTTCCAGAAGGGGCGCGTCGCATGGACGGTCGTTCCGATCGAGAGCGTGGTTTCATGGAAGTAATAGCCAGGGAACTTCTGTACCTCCGCGTCGGGATCGAGGAGTCGGTCGCGCTCGACGCTGACGAAGGCCTCGGCCGACAGACGTCCCCCCGGTCCGAGATCGTCTCGCGACTGGTAACGCACGATTCCGAGGCCCCGGGCAGTATGGAAGCGCGCGTGCAGGGATTCATTGTTGGTCGGGCCCGCGAGCCCCTCGGCGCGGGCGAATCCGATGACCGAGAGGCCGAGAGTCCGCCGTCCCGCGAGCGCCAGCTCGGCGCGAAGGACGCCGTTCCCGTCCAAGGTGTCGTTGTTCTGGCGAACGGTGTCGACGAAGGAGTTGGGATCGTAGTTCAAGCCATAGAATTGAAGCGGGTAGTCTCCCTTCGCAGAGTAGACGTGCGCGCCGAGATAGAGCCGCAGGCGGCCGAGGCGATCGCTTCCTGAGACGTCGCCGAAGGCTGTCCCGAAGGAGCCGACGCCGGCGCGCGCGGTGGCGCGGGGCACCCCGGGCGTGCGGGTGGTGATCGAGATGATGCCGCCGAGCGCCGTCTCCCCGAACGCCAGCGGCGTCGTCCCGCGGTAGACCTCCACGCGCTCGACGTCCCCGAGCGGCAGCGTGGAGACGTCGACGCCGCCGCCCTCCGCGATGTCGAGCGGGACGCCGTCCACGTAAATCTGCACCTGGTCGGGGTTGGACCCGCGGAGCGTGAGGCTGGCGAACGCCTGCGACGACCCGGTTCGGGTCACGGTGACGCCCGGGACCTGCAGGAGGAGTGAGCCGAGGTCGTCGTAGGCCCTGGGGCTTTCGGAGGGGAGCACCACCGAGGCGGCGGCCGCGCGATCCTCGCGCGGGACCGCCGGCGCCGGGGCGGGCGCCGTGACGGTCGTTTGAAAGCGAGCCTTCGGCGCGGGGGCGGCTGACGCCGGCTCCGGCGCGCGAAGGCTGGCGTCGGGCGGCGCGACCACCTCGACGGCGGGCGCCGCGCCGGCCTCCGGAACGATCGGTTGGGAGCCGTCAGCCGCGCCCGCGTCGGCCGTTGTCCCGCCATCCGCCGTTGGCTCTGCCGCTCGGGCGGAGACGCGAAACACAAAGGAAGCCACCACCATCGCCACGACCAGCGCGCCCCGGTTGGGGTGAGGAGCGGTGGAGGTTTGTGAGGTTGGCGTGGCCCGCGTTTCGGGTCGCGCCGAGCGCGGCGGCATCGAGAACCCTCCCTCGTCGAACGAGGGGGGCGCCGGTTCATGCGAGGAGAGCCAGCAGCCGACCTCCGTCCGCGCGGAGAAAGAAGCTACGCGCCCGGGTAGGTCTCCTGGCTCGTGAAGCGCAAGTCGCCATCGACTTGCGGCGCCCTCCCCTTCCCCGACGGCTGTCGAGTGGGTTCGCGAAGGCTTCTTCACCTACAGTGGCGGGACCGCGCCGGCTTCGACCGGCTTCCCTTTTATGCCCCAAGTGGGCACCCGAGGCGCTTATTCAGTTGTCAGTGCCCGCTTCAACCATCCCGGCGGCGCACCTGTCAAGCGCGGCGACCTGACAGGTGCGTTCTGCGCTGCCAATGGGACGGCTGCCCTGAGCTTCCCGGCCGGGTACACTACCGGCGTGCGTCTTCTTGCCGCCGCCTTCGTTCTCTGGGGCTTGGCGGCGTGCGCCTCGACAGAGCGAGCAGATCCGCACAATCCCGGAGATCACTGTCTCTATTCTTGTCCCGACGGCATGCGCTGCGCGGGGACGGTATTTCGCAAGGGGACCAGTCCTCGCTATGGCCAATGCGAGCTCGAAGAGCGCCGCTGCCTGACCGACGCTGACTGCAGCGGTGCAGATGCCTGCGCTCGCTTTGGATCGGAGATTGGCCTCTGTCGTCCCCGGAGCGGGACCATCTCGCTGGCGCGCGCCGGTTGATGCGACCTCGGCCCGTGACGACGCCAATCGAGATTCTCTTCGACGACGCCGACGTCGTCGTGGTCAACAAACCTTCCGGACTCCTCGTCCACCGCGGCTGGGACAACGACGAGGACGTGGCGATGCGGCGCGTCCGCGACGCGCTCGGCGTGCACGTGTATCCGGTCCATCGCCTCGATCGGGGCACCAGCGGCGCGCTGGTGCTCGCGCGGACCCGGGAGATGGCCGCGCTCCTCGGCCAGCGCTTCGCCTCCGGTCAGGTCGAGAAGCGCTACCTCGCCCTCGTCCGCGGCACACCGCCCGAGTCGGGCCGCATCGACCACCCGATCCCGAACGGTGAGTCCGGTCCGCGCGTCCCCGCCGTCACGCGCTTCGCGCTCGTCCGCCGCTCGAGCGTCGACCGCTGCTCCCTCGTCGTCGCGATCCCCGAGACCGGCCGGACGCACCAGATCCGCAGGCACCTGCGGCACCTCGACCACCCGCTGGTGGGCGACGTGAACTACGGCTCGGGGGAGATCAACCGCCGCTATCGCGCCCTCTACGCGCTTCATCGGCTCGCCCTTCACGCGCAGGTCATCGCGTTCGATCATCCGCTCACCGGCGCCCGGGTGGCGGTCAGCGCGCCGCTGCCCGACGATCTGTCCCTGCCGCTCGAACGCCTGGGGCTGCCCCGGGAACCAACCTCCGGCCAGCATTCGGATTCCCCTGCTGACACACCATATCCGGCGTCCATCCCGCCCAAGGCACACAATATATAGTTGACGATGACAATACAGTGCAGTACGTTGCCTCCTGTGCTGGTGCTCGGGGCCGTTCGCCCGGGCTAAAGGGAACCCGGTGAAAATCCGGGGCTGCCCCGCAGCGGTAAGAGAGAACGACCTCCACGACGAGCACTGGCCCTTCGGGGCTGGGAAGCGGTGGACAGTAGGAACCCGGTGGAGACACCGGGCGGCTCGCGAGCCCGAAGACCTGCCAGCATCCGGCGCCGGGAGACATCTGGCGGCGGTTCGACCTGGAAGCCTCGCGGGAGGCGGGTAGGTCCGGCCAGAGCAGGGCTCGCTTCCGGGTCTCGGCTTTCCGGTTCTCCCGTCCTTTCGCGCGGCGTCCTTGCCGCCCGAGGGGGCGAGACGGGAGAGATCGATGCTGACAGAAGCGACGAAGAGCAACGGGGCGTCGGCGGGCGGGAACGGGGAGGAGGCCTATCCCCAGACCACGATGCGGGTGCGCAAGCGGAACGGCTCGGCGGAGCCGGTGGACGTCAACAAGATCGTCCGCGCGGTCAACCGCTGCTGCCTGGGGCTCGGGGACGTCGACGCCCTGCGGGTGGCGACCAAGACCATCAGCGGCCTCTACGACGGCGCGACCACCCGCGAGCTCGATCAGCTCTCGATCCAGACCGCGGCCGGCCTCATCGCCGAGGAGCCGCAGTACGCGCGCCTGGCGGCGCGCCTGCTCGCCACCACCATCGACAAGGAGGTCCGCAACCAGGAGATCCACGCCTTCTCCCAGTCGGTGCTGACCGCCCAGCGCCTCGGCCTGGCCAACGATCGGCTCTCCGCCTTCGTGACCAGCAACGCGCGCAAGCTGAACGACGCCATCGTCGCCGAGCGCGACCGCGAGCTCGAATACTTCGGCCTCCGCACCCTCTACGACCGCTACCTCCTGCGCCACCCGAAGACCCGGCTGGTCATCGAGACGCCGCAGCAGTTCTTCCTGCGGATCGCCTGCGCGCTCTCGACCACCGTGCCCGAGGCGCTGGAGCTCTACCGCCTCTACTCGACGCTCGAGTACCTGCCGAGCTCGCCGACCATGTTCAACGCCGGCACCCGGCACGAGCAGCTCTCGAGCTGCTTCCTGCTCGATTCGCCGGAGGACCACCTGGCCGGCATCTATCAGCGCTACGCCGACGCGGCCATGCTCTCCAAGTTCTCGGGGGGGATCGGCATGGCCTACCACCGGGTCCGCTCGCGCGGATCGCTGATCGACAGCACCAACGGACACTCGAACGGCATCGTGCCCTGGCTCAAGACGCTCGACGCGTCGGTGGCGGCGGTGAACCAGGGAGGCAAGCGCAAGGGCGCCTGCTGCGTCTACCTCGAGCCCTGGCACGCCGACGTCGACGAATTCCTCTCCCTGCGGGACAACACCGGCGACGAGGCGAGCCGCACGCACAACCTCAACCTGGCCAACTGGATCCCGGACCTCTTCATGCGGCGGGTGGAAGCGGACGGCGATTGGAGCCTGTTCGATCCCAAGCTGGTCCCCACCCTGCCCGATCTCTGGGGAGACGACTTCGACCGGGCCTACGAGGAGGCCGAGCAGGCCGGCCTCGCGCTCAAGACGGTCAAGGCGCGCGAGCTCTACGCCCGGATGATGCGGACGCTGGCCCAGACGGGCAACGGCTGGATCACGTTCAAGGACAAGTCCAACCGCGCCTGCAACCAGACCACGCTGGCGGGACGGACGGTCCACCTCTCGAACCTGTGCACCGAGATCATCGAGGTCACCTCGGGCGACGAGACGGCGGTCTGCAACCTCGGCTCGATCAACCTGGGCCGCCACATGGTCGCCGTCCAGCACGACGGAGCCGGCCGCCTGGCGTTCGACTTCGACAAGCTCGCCCGCACCGTCCGGACCGCCGTGCGCCAGCTCGATCAGGTCATCGACCTCAACTACTACCCGATCCCCAGCACGCAGGCCTCGAACCTCCGCTGGCGCCCGGTGGGCCTCGGGGTGATGGGGCTGCAGGACGTCTTCTTCCAGATGCGCCTCCCCTTCGACGCGCCGGCGGCCCGCGCGCTCTCGCAGCGCATCGCCGAGGAGATCTACTTCCACGCCCTCTCGGCCTCGGCCGACCTGGCGGTCGAGAAGGGCCGCCACCCGTCGTTCGCAGAGACGCGCGCCGCGCGCGGCGAGCTGCAGTTCGACGCCTGGGGCGTGGCGCCGGCCGACGCCAATCGATGGGAGGCGCTGCGGGCCCGGGTGCGGGAGGTGGGCCTCCGCAACTCGCTCCTGATCGCGATCGCGCCGACCGCGACCATCGCCTCGATCGCCGGCTGCTACGAGTGCATCGAGCCGCAGGTCTCCAACCTGTTCAAGCGCGAGACGCTGTCGGGCGACTTCATCCAGGTCAACCGGCACCTGGTCGCCGAGCTGAAGCCGCTCGGCCTCTGGACCGACAGCGTGCGCAACAAGCTGAAGATAGCTGAAGGCTCGGTCCAGGGACTGGCCGAGCTGCCCGAACAGCTTCGCGCCATCTATCGCACCGCCTGGGAGGTGCCCATGCGCTCGCTCATCGACATGGCGGCCGACCGCGGCGCGTTCATCGACCAGAGCCAGTCGCTGAACCTGTTCATCGAGAGCCCGAACATCGGCCAGCTGTCGTCGATGTACTTCCACGCCTGGAAGCAGGGGTTGAAGACGACCTACTACCTGCGGTCCCGCCCGGCGACCAAGATCGCCAAGGCGACCGTCGAGGCGGCGCCCGAATCGGCGACCGACGCCGCCGACGCGACAGCGGTGGCTTGCTCGCTGGAGAACCCCGGAAGCTGCGAGGCCTGCCAATGAACGACGTCAACCGCCCCGCGCGCATCCTCGATCCGGGGATGTGCCTCACCCTCCGCCCGATGGCCTACCCGGCGTTCTTCGAGATGTATCGCGCCGCCATCAAGAACACCTGGACGGTCGAGGAGGTCGACTTCTCGACCGACGTCGGCGATCTGCAGGCCAAGATGACCGACGCCGAGCGCCACCTCGTCCACCGGCTGGTCGCCTTCTTCGCCACCGGCGACTCGATCGTGGCCAACAACCTGGTCTTGAACCTCTACCGGCACCTCAACGCCCCCGAGGCGCGCATGTACCTGTCGAGGCAGCTCTATGAAGAAGCCCTGCACGTCCAGTTCTACCTGACGCTGCTGGACACCTACGTGCCCGACCCGGAGGAGCGCGCCCGCGCCTTCGCCGCGGTGGAGAACATCCCCTCGATCCAGAAGAAGGCGGCCTTCTGTCTGCGCTGGAGCGACTCCATCCAGCGCCTCGACAAGCTGGAGACGCGCGAGCAGCGGCGGCAGTTCTTGCTGAACCTGATCTGCTTCGCCGGCTGCGTCGAGGGGCTCTTCTTCTTCGGCGCCTTCGCCTACGTCTACTTCCTTCGCTCGCGCGGGCTCCTCCACGGGCTGGCGGGAGGGACCAACTGGGTCTTCCGCGACGAGAGCGCGCACATGGCCTTCGCCTTCGAGGCGGTCAACACCATCCGCCGCGAAGAGCCGGGCCTCTTCGACGCCGACCTCACCCGCGCCGTGTCGCAGATGTTCGACGAGGCGGTCGCCTGCGAGACCCAGTTCGCCGAGGATCTCCTGGGCGGCGGCGTGGTCGGGTTGTCGCTGAGCGAGGTCCGCCGCTACCTCGAATACTGCGCCGACCAGCGGCTGGCGACGCTCGGCCTGCCGAAGCTCTACGGCACGCGGAATCCCCTCTCCTTCCTGGACCTCCAGGACGTGCAGGAGGTCACCAACTTCTTCGAGCGCCGGGTCTCCGCCTATCAGGTCGGCGTGGCGGGCGAAGTGACGCTGGACGCGGCGTTCTGACGCTCATCGCTCGACAACTGAATAGGAAGGTCGCGGCGGCGGGGGCAGAATGGCGGCAGCACAGAGGCTCCATGCGCAGACAGCTCACCCTCGCCTTCGGGTCGCGCCCGTTCGCGGCCCTCCTCTTCGCCGCGCTGGCCGTCGCGGCGCCGTTCGGGCGGCCGGCGTTCGGGCGAATGGCGCTCCACGACGATCGGGGCGCCACCGTCACGCTCGATCGTTCGCCGGGTCGGATCGTGAGCCTGCTGCCGTCGCTGACGGAGGCGGTCTGCGCGCTCGGGGCCTGCGACCGGCTCGTCGGCACCGACAAGTTTTCGAGCTGGCCCGACAGCGTGGCCTCCTTGCCGAAGCTCGGCGGCCTCGAGGACGCGCAGATCGAGCGGATCGTGGCCCTGAAACCGGACGTCGTGCTCGTCTCCACCTCGGCCCGCGTGATCGACCGCCTCGAGTCGCTGGGGGTCAAGGTGCTCTCCCTCGAATCGCGAGACCGCGCCGACGTGAAGAGGACTTTGGCCTTGCTCGGACAGATGCTGGGCGCCGAGAAGAAGGCCGAGCAAGTCTGGGCCGACATCGAACGCGACACCGGGCTGGCCGCCACCCGCGTGCCGGCCGCGCTTCGCGGCAAGCGGGTCTACTTCGAGATCGACGCCACCCCCTACGCGGCCGGTCCGAGCTCTTTCATCGGGCAGACGCTCACGGCCCTCGGGCTGGCCAACGCGATCCCGCCCGAGCTGGGACCGTTCCCCAAGCTGAATCCCGAGTTCGTCGTGCGCGCGCGGCCCGACATCGTCATGGCCCTGAAGGCGGGCGTCGCCGAGATGCCGAAGCGCCCGGGCTGGCAGACCATCCCGGCCTTGCGTGCAGGTCGCTGGTGCGCCTTCCCCAGCGCGACCTACGAGCTCATCGTCCACCCGGGTCCCAGGATGGGCGAGGCCGCGCGCGCGATCGCCGACTGCCTCGCCGCCCTCGGCGGGTCGCGCGGTAAATGACGCCGGACGAACGCAGGCGCCTCCAGCTCTCGGTCGGCCTCGCCGTCGCGGCGGTGACCATCGCCCTCGCCGGGCTGGCGGCCGGCGGGGAGGGCTGGTCGATGGGAGGTCTGGTGCGCGCCCTCGGGACCGCGGACGGGCGCCTGATCGTCTTCCAGATCCGGGCGCCGCGGACGGTGGGGGCCTGGTTGACCGGTGCGCTCCTGGGCCTCTCCGGTGCCATCGCGCA
Organism: Polyangia bacterium; assembly: GCA_035607055.1. Lineage (GTDB taxonomy): Bacteria > Myxococcota_A > Polyangia > Fen-1088 > Fen-1088 > JADGRB01. Next base: position 22,540 of record DATNDC010000149.1, on the reverse strand, counting down.
GGGCCTGTTTCGCAACCCACTCGCCGATCCTTATCTGCTCGGCTCCGCGTCGGGCGCCGTGCTCGGCGTGGTGATCGTGCTCGCCACGGCGGCCCTCGGCGGGCACGTCGTGAGCGTGGCCACCGCCGACGCCATCGCCCGGTTCGGTCTGGTCGGGGCCGCTTTCGTGGGCGCCTTGCTGGGCGTGCTGTTGACACTCTCCCTCGCCCGCGGCGCCCAGGAGACGACGCACCTCTTGCTGGCGGGTGTGGTGGTCGGCGTCGTGCTCGCGGCGACGAGCGACCTCGTCACCACCGCGGCGCCCGACGCGCTCCGCGGCAAACAAGCCTTCCTGCTCGGGAGCACCGGCTTCCTCGGCTGGAGCAGCTGCGGCTTCATGGGCCTCGGCCTGGCAGCGACCCTCCCGGTGGCCTGGCGGCTCTCGCGCGTCCTCGACGCCCTCACCCTGGGGACCGAGACCGCGCTCAGCCTGGGCGTCGCGCTCGGACGCGTCCGGGTCGCGCTGGTCGCGGCGCTCGCCCTGGCCACCGGCCTGGCGGTCTCGCAGGCGGGGCTGGTGGCGTTCGTGGGTCTGGTCTCGCCGCACCTCGTGCGACGGTTCGCGCCGGCCACCCAGGGCTTCACGCTGGTCGCCAGCGCCGCCGCCGGCGGGACGCTGCTGCTCGCCGCGGACGTGCTGGCGCGAACGGTGATCGCGCCGCAGGAGGTGCCGGTGGGCGTGCTCACCGCGCTGCTCGGGGGCGGCTACCTGGTGTGGCTGCTCCGCCGGAGGCAGGCGTCGTGACGACGCTGCGGGCGGCCGGGATTCGGGTCAGGCTGGGTGAGACGCGGGCGCTCGACGACGTCGCCCTGGAGGTAAAGTCCGGCTGGACGGCGATCGTGGGTCCGAACGGCGCCGGCAAGTCGACCCTGCTGCGGGTCCTGGCCGGCCTCCAGACGCCGGACGCCGGTGAGCTGCTGCTCGACGGCCGGCCGCTGGCCGACCACACGCCGCGGGAGCGCGCGCGGCAGATCGCCTGGCTCGGCCAACAAGGGCGCGCGACGGGAGATCTGACCGCCCGCGAGATCGTCCTCCTCGGGAGGCTCCCCCACCTGGGGCTCGTTTCGTCCCCCACGGCCGCCGACGAGGCCGCCGTCGATCGCGCCATGGCGGAGGCCGAGTGCACGGCCTGGCGCGATCGCCGGCCCCACCAGCTCTCCGGCGGCGAGCTGCAGCGGGTGCTGTTGGCGCGCGCGCTCGCCGTCGAGGCGCCGCTGCTCCTGCTCGATGAGCCGACGATCCATCTCGATCCGCCGCATCAGGCCGCCCTGGCGCGGCTCCTGCGGCGGAGGACGACCGCCGGCACGACCGTCGTCAGCGTCCTGCACGACCTTTCGCTCGCGCTGGTCGCCGATCGTCTGGTCCTGATGGACAGGGGGCGCCTGCGCGCCGAAGGGGCGACCGATGACGCCGCCCTGCACGCGGCGCTCGTCGACACCTTCGAGGGCGCCATCCGCGTCGAGCGCGCTGGCGGGCGGTGGATAGCGTTTCCGAACCTGGAGCTCTGACGGCGGCGCGCGCCGCCCCGCTCACGCCTCGCGTTGCCAGGCGGGCTTGGCCGCCGCGACCGCGTCGTAGTACGCGCGCAGGCGAAGCCCGTCCGCGGCCGCCTCGTCGACGATCACCGTCGCGTGCGGGTGCAGCTGCAGCGCCGAGGCCGGCACGAACGCCGTCAGCGGCCCCTCGATCAGCTTGGCGACGGCCGCCGCCTTGGCGCCCCCGAACGCCACCAGCAGACAGCGGCGGGCCTCCAGGATGGTGGCGATCCCGACGGTGAGCGCGTGGTGCGGCACTGGTGCGCCGCCGAACGCAGGCTGGTTCGCCGCCCGCGTCTCCTCGGCCAGCGTCTTGAGACGCGTCCGCGAACCGAGCGACGACGTCGGCTCGTTGAAGGCGACGTGCCCGTCGGTCCCCAGGCCCAGGAGCGCCAGGTCGAGCCCGCCGGCCGCCGCGATCTCCGCCTCGTAGCGGGCGCAGGCCGCCGGCAGATCGGCCGCCTGCCCGTCGGGCGCATGGACGCGCGCGGCCGGCAGGTCGACCTGGCGGTAGAGCGCCTCCTCGAGCGCGCGCCGAAACGCGCCCGGGTGGTCGGGCGGGATCCCCACGTACTCGTCGAGGCTGAACGCCGAGGCGCGCGCGAACGACAGCCCCTCCTCGCGGTGGAGGCGCGAAAGCTCCGCGTAGATGCCGCGCGGCGTGCTGCCCGTCGGCAGCGCCAGCGCCGCGTCGGGCTTTCCGCGCAGGATCCGGGCCACGATGCGCGCGGCGCGCAGGCAGGCCGCCTCGGCGGTCGGGAGCACGATGACTTCCACCCGCCAGTTCTATCCCGACCGCCGCCGGGGACGCTAAACTTGTGGTCACTGGTCATGCCCGCCGACTCCACCGAGAAAGCCGCCGCCGCGGCACGCGCCCTGCTGGCCGCCGAATCGGTCGGCCTCCTCTCGACCATCTCCGTGCGCCGCGCCGGCACGCCGTACGGCTCGGTCACGCCGTACGCCCTCTCGGCCGGCGGCGCGCCGCTGCTGCTGCTCTCCGGGCTGGCCGCGCACACCCACAACCTGCGCGCCGACCCCCGCGCCGGTCTGTTCGTGGGCGATCACTCGGCCGCCGCCGATCCGCAGGCCGGCGCGCGCCTGTCGCTGATGGGGCGCGCGGCGCCGGTCCCCGACGACGCCGCGCCCGACGCCCGCGCCCGCTACCTCGCCCGCTGGCCCCGCGCCGCCGACACGCTGGCGCTCGCCGACTTCTCGTTCTGGCGGTTCGAGATCGAGGAGGCGCGCTTCATCGCCGGCTTCGGCGAGATCCGCTGGCTGACCGCCGACGCCTTCAACGGCTGAGGATCGACGGGTCCGCGAACCGACCAGTATGGCCGAGCTCGTAGGTCTCGGAGGTCAGCGTGTTGTCGCCGACGATGGCGCCGATGATGGCCCCCACCGCGGTGACACCCACCAGGATTCCGAGCGCCGTGCTGGTCGAAGCGGGATGGCGGTCGTACGAGTCCACCGAGGGGTCCAGGATGGGCCCGGTGGCGGCAAAGAGCGCAACCAGGCCTCCCACGGGAAGGGCGAGCAGTCCGCCGATCAGGGCGCCTTGCCCGGAGGCGTGCCCGCGCGTGGTCACCGCCAGGACGCCGTCGGCCGGCAAGGTCCACCGCTCGCCCGAGGTACCGACGACCGTCAGCTGGTGACTGTCGGCTGACACGATCCGTTCAATTTCCGCCGGCGGTCCAGCAGGCACGGCAATCGCTCCGCTGACACTGCAGGCCCCGCCGACGCAAATCGCGAGCGGGTTGACGACGTACTGGACGGCGATCGCCTGGCCGCCGCCCGCCCGATTGATCTCGGCGATCTCGGACGCCGAGGGGGGATGTCCGACCCGGTGTTGATGCGCGCAGCCGTTGCCGAACGTCAGGGCCAGCGCGACGAAAGGTAAAACGGGGTTGCGCAGCACGAGATCCGCAATCTGCAAACCGCGGGCCGCGTCAGCCGAAGACAATCGTCCGGTTCCCCGAGACCAGGACGCGCCGCTCGAGGTGCAGGCGGACGGCTTGGGTGAGGACCCGGCGTTCCAGCTCGCCCCCCTTGCGGACCAGCGCGTCGACGTCGTCGCGGTGGCTGACACGGCAGACGTCCTGCTCGATGATCGGGCCCTGATCGAGGTCGCTGGTCACGTAGTGCGCGGTCGCGCCGATGACCTTCACGCCGCGCGCCTTGGCCTGGTGATAGGGCTTGGCGCCCACGAAGGCCGGCAGGAACGAGTGGTGGATGTTGATGATCCGCGACGGCCAGCGGGTGACGAACGCCGGCGACAGGATCTGCATGTAGCGCGCGAGCACGATGAGGTCGACGCCGGCCTCGGCCAGCAGCCGCTCCTGCTCCGTCTCCGCCGCGTCCTTGTCGCGCGCGTCGACCGGCACGTGCACGAAGCGGACGCCGAAGTGCCCCGCGACGGATCGGAGCGCGTCGTGATTGGAAACCACGACCGCCAGATCGCCCCCGAGCTCGCCGAGCTGGTGCGCCAGCAACAGATCGTAGAGGCAGTGCGGGGCCTTGCTGGCGAAGACCGCCACCCGCGGGCGAACGTCGGAGTAGGTCAGCTCCCAGGCGAGGTCGAACCGCTTGGCCAGATCGCGCGCGGCGGCCTCGATCTCGGCGCGCGACAGCTTGAATCGGGCGAGATCCCAGCGGAGGCGCATGAAGAAGAGGTCGGTCTCGATCTCCGCGTGCTGGTCGGCGTCGAGGATGTTGCCGCCGTTTTTGAAGACGAACTCGGACAACGCCGCCACCAGCCCGGTGCGATCACGACAGCTGACGAGCAGCGTGGCGGTCGCGGGCGCAGACGGGGCTGGCGGGGTCATGGACCCCAGAATATCGCGGCCGGCGCCGCGTTGCTTTAGGCCTCTACGGCGGGAACCGCGGTGGTCTTGGCGCCGCCGGTGGTGAGCCACCAGAGACCCGGGACCAGGCGCCGGCCGATCGCCTGCTCGGCCTCGGCGACGGTGGCGGCCTGGATCTCGCTGCGGATCCTGCGCCGCGCCGCCAGCGCCCCCGCCGACGGCGTCGTCAGGCGGACCAGGTTCCCGTGGGTCTCGGCCAATCCCCCCGAAGGCAGGTAGATGATCTTGATGTCCATCGCTCCCTCGCCTGGTCCATCGAACCACGCGGGGATCGAAAGGCAAATTTTTGTCGGCTATTTGCGCGCGCGCCGGGCGCGGACTGAGTCGGCCAGCTCGCGCAGCACGGGGACCGTCTCGGTCCAGCCGAGGCAGCCGTCGGTGATGCTCTGGCCGTAGGCGAGCGGCTGTCCCGGCTGCGGATCCTGCCGCCCGCCGACGAGGTGGCTCTCGATCATCACGCCGGCGATGGCCCGCCCGTCGGCGCGGATCTGCTGGGCCAGATCGTGCGCCACCGCCGGCTGCTGCGCCGGATCCTTGCGGCTGTTGCCGTGGCTGCAGTCGATCATGAGGCGCGTCCGCAGCTTGGCCTTCTCCAGCGCGGCGACGGCCTTGGCCACCGAGGCGGCGTCATAGTTGGGCGCGCCGGCCGCTCCGCGCAGGATGAGGTGGCAATCGGGGTTGCCGCGGGTGGCGACGATGGCCGCCAGTCCCTGCTTGGTGACCGACAGGAAGTGGTGCGGGTTCCCGGCCGCCTGGATGGCGTCGATCGCGATCTGCGTGTTCCCGTCGGTGCCGTTCTTGAAGCCGACCGGCATCGAGAGGCCGCTGGTCAACTCGCGGTGGGTCTGGCTCTCGGTGGTGCGCGCGCCGATCGCCCCCCAGCTGACGAGGTCGGCGAGGTACTGCGGCGTGATCATGTCGAGGAACTCGCAGCCGGCCGGCATCCCCAGCTCGGCCAGGTCGAGCAGCAGGCCGCGCGCGATCGCCAGCCCCTCGTTGACCTTGAACGTGCCGTCGAGGTGGGGGTCGTTGATGAGCCCCTTCCACCCGACGGTGGTGCGCGGCTTCTCGAAGTAGACCCGCATGATGACGAACAGCGCGTCGCCGAGCTCCGCCGCCACCGGCTGCAGCCCGCGGGCGTACTCGCGTGCCGCGGCCACGTCGTGGATCGAGCAGGGGCCGACGATCGCCACCAGCCGATCGTCCTCGCCGCGCAAGATCCGCGCCGCCGCCTCGCGGCTCTCCGCCACCGTGGTCGACGCCTTCTCGGTGATGGGCAGGTTCTCCATCAGGATCTCGGGCGGGATCAGCGGCCGGACCCGGGCGATGCGAAGGTCGTCGGTGGCGTGCAACATGGAGCCGGCGAATCTAGCGCCTTTTTGCCCGTTCTGCGCGCTCGTCGCCCCGCGGCGGGCGCTATAGTTCCGGCGATGCGACGTGGTCTGGACGGATTTCGCGAGGACGCCGACGCCTGGCGCGCCGCCGTCGGCGCGCGCGTCCCCGTCTACGACCGGCTCCTGGAGGCGGCGGGCGCCATGTTCGCCGACCCCGCGGGGCCGCTCGAAGAGGCGGCCCGGGCGCGGGTCGAGGCCGCCTGGCGCGAACGGCGCTACAGGGCCGGCTACGATCGGCCGCTGCTGCTCATGGCGGCGCTCCGGGCGGAGGCGCTCCGGGCCGGCGCCCGCCACCCGCTCCACGCGGCCCTCGCCCTCCCCGAGGTGAGCCTCGAGGCGGCGACCCGGCCCGCGCTGGCCTCGGCCCTGGCCGACGCGCCGCCACGCTTGTTCGTCGAGCTCGCCACCCGGCACGTCCAGACCAACGAGACCTCGCGCGCGGTGGCCTGGCTCTGGCCGGCCGCCCTGCTCGGCTGCACGGACGGCGGCCGGCCCCTGGCCCTCTTCGACCTCGGCTGCAGCGCCGGCCTGAACCTGGTCGGCGAGCGCCTCTCCCTCGAGTGGACCGATCTGGCCGGTGCGCCGGTTCCGACGGCGACGAGCGCGCGAATCGTGGGTCGCCACGGGTTCGACGCCCATCCGCTGGAGGTCAGCCGGGAGGACGACCTCAACTGGCTGCGCGCCTGCATCTGGCCCGGTGAGACCGCGCGGCTCGGCCGGCTCGAGCGCGCGGTCGCCGCTTTTCTTGCGCCGCGCGCAGCCGCGTCGCCCGAGCCGAGGCTCGAGGTCGCGGACCTGGCCGCGGTCCCGGCGCGACTCGGGGAGCTCGCCCGCGCCCAGGCGCCCGAGGCGCTTCTGCTCGCCTATCAGACCGTCGTGCGCGACTACCTGCCGGACGCGGTCAGGGCCGCCTACGTCGAGGGGATGACCCGCTGGGTGGCCTCAGCGCCGGCCGCGGGACCGGCGCGCCTCTGGATCGAGCTCGAAGCGGTGGCCGACGCCTGGAAGAACCCCGACGACTTGCCGATGGCCATCGAGGCGCACGCCGCCGACGGGGCCGGCGGGAGCCGGACGTTTCGACTGGCCCGCTGCAGTTACCACCCGGACCGCATCGATCCGGATCCGGCGGTCGCGGCCGCGTTCGTCGACCGAAAAATTTGACGCCCTCGCCGCGGTCTCTACCGTGGAAATACGAGGAGGGCCGACGCGGAGGAGGCCGCCGCGGTCAGCCCCGAGATCGCCCGCTGGCAAGTGAGTCTCAGGTCGATCTAGTCGGGGGACGTCGGGCGCTTCGCGCCCTTTGGTCCCCCGCGCCCCCGGCTCGCTGCGCGTGGCGAAGCCACGCTGCGCTCGCTGCCCATTGGGACGCTGTGTTGGGTGCGGAAGGGGCGCGATCGGGCGTCGGGCTGGGGTGAATGGCCGGCCGGCGGATCGCGCAGGGGGACCAGCTGGTGGGGGCCGTTGCCGATCAGGTCGGCGCGTCCCATCCGGCGCAGCGCCTGGCGCAGCAGCGGCCAGCCGGCCGGATCGTGGTAACGCAGGAAGGCCTTGTGCAGCCGGCGCGCCCGGGTCCCCTTGGGAACGGCCACGGTCTCGCCGCCGCGGCGGCGCAGGCGGGCCAGCGGGTTTCGGCCGGTGTGGTACATCGCCGTGGCGGTGGCCATCGGCGAGGGCAGGAAGGTCTGCACCTGGTCGGCCCGGTAGCGGTTCTTCTTCAACCAGAGCGCCAGCGCCAGCATGTCCCGGTCGGTGGTCCCCGGGTGCGAGGCGATGAAGTATGGGATCAGATACTGCTTCTTGCCGGCTTTTTCGGACGCTTCGTTAAACAAACGCTTGAACTTCTCGAAGCTCCCGATCCCGGGCTTCATCATCTTCGAGAGCGGCCCCTCCTCGGTGTGCTCGGGCGCGATCTTGAGGTAGCCGCCGACGTGGTGGCTGGCGAGCTCGCGGACGTACTCCGGCGACGTCGCCGCCAGATCGTAGCGGACGCCCGAGGCGACCAGCACCTTCTTCACGCCCGGGACCGCCCGCGCCTTCCGGTAAAGCTCGATGAGCGCCGAGTGGTCGGTCTGGAGGTTCGAGCAGATCGCCGGGTAGACGCAGGACGGGAGCCGGCAGGCCGACTCGATCGCCGGGCTCTTGCAGTGGAGGCGATACATGTTGGCGGTCGGGCCGCCGATGTCCGAGATGACGCCGGTGAACCCCGGCACCGTGTCGCGTACGGCGGCGATCTCGCGCAGGACCGACGCCTCCGACCGGTTCTGGATCACCCGCCCCTCGTGCTCGGTGATCGAGCAGAAGGTGCAGCCGCCGAAGCAGCCCCGCATGATGGTGACCGAGAAGCGGATCATCTCGTAGGCGGGGATCTTGGCGGCGCCGTACGCGGGGTGCGGGCGGCGCGTGTAGGGCAGCTCGTAGAGGCGATCGAGGTCGGCCGTCGGGAGCGGCAGCGGCGGCGGGTTCAGCCAGACGTCGCGGTCGCCATGGCGCTGGACCAGCGCGCGCGCGTTCCCCGGGTTCGACTCGACGTGGAGGAGGCGCGAGGCGTGCGCGTAGAGGACCGGATCGGCCGCCACCGTCTCCGCGTCGGGCAGCCGGACGACGGTCCGCGCCCGATCGCGCGGGACGGCCGCGCCGCGCGGGCGCAGCCGGGCCGCGGGCACCACCGCCGCAGGCCCCGGGGCCTGGGCGGGGGCGCAGGCGCCGCCGGCCGTCGTGTCGGCGTAGGGGTCGGAGCGCGGCTCGGTCGGCCCCGGCGTGTCGACCTCGCGCGAGTCGATCTCGGTCCACCCGGCGGGCGGCGCCCCCACGGGCCGCGAGAAGGCGGTCCCGCGCAGGTCGCGCAGGTCGGCGACCGGCTCGCCGGCGGCCAGCCGGTGCGCGATCTCGACGATGGCGCGCTCGCCGTTGCCGTAGACCAGCAGGTCGGCCTTGGCGTCGAGCAGCACCGACCGCCGGACCTTGTCGGACCAGTAGTCGTAGTGGGCGATCCGGCGCAGGCTGGCCTCGATCCCGCCCAGCACGACGGGGACGTCGGGGAACGCCTCCCGGCAGCGCTGCGCGTAGGCGACCACCGCGCGATCGGGGCGCCGCCCCCCCGCCCCGTCGGGCGTGTAAGCGTCGTCGTGCCGCAGCCGCTTGTCGGCGGTGTAGCGGTTGACCATCGAGTCCATGTTCCCGGCGGTGACGCCCCACATGACCGCCGGGCGGCCCAGTGCCTTGAACGGTTCGGCGCTGCGCCAGTCGGGCTGCGCCAGGATCCCCACCCGGAACCCCTGCGCCTCGAGCAGCCGGCCGACCAGGGCCATGCCGAAGCTCGGGTGGTCGACATAGGCGTCGCCGGTGACCAGCACGACGTCGCAGCACTCCCAGCCGAGCGCCTCCATCTCGGCGCGCGTGGTGGGGAGCACCGGCGCGGTGCCGAACCGCTCGGCCCAGTGCTTGCGCCGCGTGAACAGCGAGCGCGGCACCAGCTCCGGCGAGACGGGGATGAAGCCGGACCGCCCGGGGCTCGATACGGCTCGGTCCACCGTGGCCATGACCGGGGACAGATACCACGGGCGCCGGTTTGTGGCATGCTGGACCGGATGGGGTGGTCAGAGCAGCGGCAGTACCCGCGCCTCGGGTTGGGGCTTCCGGTGACGCTCCTGTTTCTGGGGCGCGCGGGAGAGGGGCCCATCCCGGCCGAGCTTCAGGACATCTCGCGCGGCGGGTGCTTCTTCAAGTCGGACGCGGCGGTGTCCCTCGACCGGCGGATCTCGGTCGTGCTGTCGGCCCAGGGCGGCAAGACCTGCCAGGCCTCCGGCCGCGTCGTCCGCACGGTGGCCTACAGGGGATTCGCCGTCCTGTTCGACCAGGACGACACCAGCTCCCTCGACGAGCTCTTGCGCGACCTGACGTCGCTGCCGCAGGAGGGCCGGGCGGCGATGCTCAGCACCGTCCTCCGCCCGGAGATCCAGATCTACTAGTCAGAATGCGTAGCCGGCGCCGCCCCCGAGGTAAGGGAAGGCGGCCTTTGCGCCGATGCAGCTCGCGCTCACGCACCACCCCTCCGCGAAACCGCCGAAGACGCGCAGCGCGAACCCGCCCGGGGTCCACCACTCGCCACCGATCTCGAAGTTGCTCCAGAGGAAGTAGCGGAGCGCGCTGCTTGTGGGTTGTGGGGGGCAATCATCGAAGCCGTCGCAGGAAGGAAAGCTCACGTAGTTGCCTCCGGAGATCCCGGCGCCGATCGTGAACGCACCCCGACTATCTCCGATGCGAAAGCGAGGCATCACGGCCCACTGGAGCTCTCGTGACAGCCCCGGATTCGGTTGCAAACTGCTGGCGTTTGCACCAATCCCCAACCCGCCAGCGACCTCGAAGACCGATCCGAGACGGTGAACGCCCTCGATGCCGACGAGGCCGAGCGGGGCGCCGAATCCGGCGGTGAGGTAAACGGCAATCGTTCGATCTTGCTCGACGGGCGGCTGGGGTGGACGGGGATCTTCAAGGTCAAACGCCGCGCTCACAGGCAAGAGCGGGATGAGCGAGATCAGGACGGCGTGAGCGAACACGGCGACTGAGTCCTGCAGCAATCGCCGTGCCGCCCCAGTCCGCCCGATTCCGGCACGTCACGCTGGGTCGCGCCTCAGGAAGTGTCACATTCTGGACGCAAACCCCAAGAGCCGCCGCATTCCCTTCAAACAGGCAGCTTCACAAGGGCGGAATCACCATGCCTCGGACCTGACACCAGCGGCTACCCGCCCGCGCCGCCGTCGGAGGCAGCGCGCGTCGCGGCGCCGTTGGCCGTCGGGTTGCAACTGAGCACCCCGGTCGAGTCGGAGGCGGTGCCGGTCATGGCCATCGAGAGCATGTTCCCGGAGACGGTGAGGGTCCACGTGCTGATGTGAATGAGCACGGAGACAGTTCCCAGCGCGCCGGCGTTCACGGCCACCGTGCAGGTCTGATTGCTCATGGCCGTGGCCATGTCGCCGCTCACCGTGAAGTTGACGTTGCACATGACGCCGTTCCCCGTGAGCGACGTGGCGACCGTGTTGCTGCCGGTCCCCTTGGTGATCGTCATCGTGTCGCCGGTCAGATCGAAGGGGGGAATCCCCTGGAGGTTGCACATCGGCTGGATCGACCCCGAGGAGTAGGTCCAGCTGCCGACGAACGGCGCCGTGGCGTCCCCGCCGCTCGATCCACTGCTGCCGCAGCCCGCGAGCAGAATCCCCAAGGCCAAACCACAAACGCGCGCGATCGATGATTTCGTCAGGTGCATGGTCGTCTCTCCCTTTTTAAGCGCGGCCGCACTCTACCTCTACATGGCCGCCGGCGTGAGCGCCGCCGTGGCGTAAACGAAGGGGGTGATCCAGTTGATGGCGATCTCGTTGACGTCGTAGTCGCCCGCCAGGTCCACCCAGTTGTAGTCGGACGCGGGGAGCGACATCGTGGAGGTGCTGTTGGCGCCGCCGACGAGGAGACCAGGCCAGGGGTCGGGGACGCCGTCGCCGCTCGACGGACCGTGGTGCGGGCTCTGCGGCGGGTGATAGCCGACCATCGTCACCTGCGAGCGGTCGTAGAAGTTCCGCCCCAGCAGGAAGTCGACCTGCATCTCGATCGCGTCCAGGTAGGTCGGGTTGCCGGGGCTGAGCGTGTTCGCCACCCAGAGGGTCATCGCCGAGCGAGCCACCGAGCCGTTCGACCCCCAGTAGTAGCTGTCGCCGATCCCGCGCCCGAACGCGTTGGTGGCCGCCGTCATCGCCAGCCCGTCGGCCGCCGTCATGAGGCTGGTCGTCAACCCGGAGACGACCGCCGGGTCGCGCGTGCTGGCGTCGGCGCGCTGCGAGAGCAGGTAGGTGTAGAAGCCCAGGTTTTCCACGTTGGCCCAATCGAAGTCGGCATCCACCGTCAGATTGACGGCCTTGGCGCGCGTCTCGAAGTCGGCCAGCGCCGCCGGATCGCCGGTCGTCTCCCACATCTCGGCCGCGGCCCACAGCCGGTTGTCGGGATCAGTTTCGTAATAATGCCCCGTCGTGAGGGTGGTCTCGTTCGCCGCCACCGCGGGTCCCGTGTTGGCCTGCAGGTACTGATAGCCGAGCTGCGCGGCGCCGAGATACTTGGCCGCGTCGGTCGGCGCCAGGTCCTGGTAGATGCGCGCCGCCTCGGCCATCACGGCCACCACGTTGGCCGTCATCGCCGTGCCGATGCCCGTGAAGTAGCGCTTCGAGCCATCGCTGTCGGGCATCGTCCCGTAGTTTTCGAAGACGGCTGCCGTCAGCTTGTCGGGGACGCCGCCGCTGCCGCCGCTGGCGTTCTGCGCGGTCAGCAACCAGTCGAGCTCCCACTTCACCTCCCACAGGAAGTCAGGGAGCGGGGCCGAGCCGCCGGCCGCCGTCTTGCCGTGCTCGGGGATCTGCAGCGTCAGGCCCGACAGCGACGGCTGGAAGTGGTCCCAGGCCGCCAGCAGCATACCCACGCTGAAGGCGCCGTTGTTCACGTACTTGCCGTAGTCGCCCGCGTCGTGCCAGCCGCCGACGCTGGGGAAGGGCATGTCGGCGCCGGTCAGGTACTTGAGCGAATCGGCGTCGTGCTGGTGGCAGGCGCCGTGCTGCCAGGTGTCGTTGCCCAGCGTGATCTTCACGGCGGTGCCGCAGCGCTGGCCGTACATGCCCGTCATCGCCGTCTGCAGGGCGTTGGCGAAGATGTCGGGGCCGATCTGGAACGTCGCCGACTGCTCGGTCCCGTCCGAGCCGAGCCCCGGCACCTTGACGTAGTAGCTCCCCGGGTCGTCGAACGGCGAGAAGTCGGCCAAGTAGTAGGTCAGGTCGTCGAGCATCGGGTCGGTGAACGGGCCGGTCACCGTGCACGACCACTCCAGGTTCCCGTTGCCGTCGAAGACCTCGGCCGTCGTGTTCGAGAGCGCGGTCATCCCGCTCGGGAGGACCACCGTCGCCACCTTGGCCCGTCCCGAGACGTAGCCGACGGTGTTGACGCGGACGTTGTGCGTGACCCAGTTGGTCTGGCCAGCCGGGCTGCCGCCGCCACCCGACGGAAACAGCGACCCGCAGGTGGAAAGCCCACAGGCGGCCAGACACAAGGATGCGACGACAGTGAAGCTAGGACGTAAGCGCAAGGCCGACCTCTCTTCCGAAGGGCCTATCTTACGCCAAGCGGGTCTCGCTGGCTTGCCGGGCGCCTAACGCCGCGAGACGCCGCGAACGATGGCCATCTCCGCGATTTTCTCGATGAAGTCCGGATAGACGTGCCCGCCCTCCTCCGCCGCCCAGGCCAGATCCTCGCCTTCGGCCAGGTACGGGTTGGGGTTGGCCTCGACGATGTAGATGGCGTCGTCGTGCGCCAGGCGGACGTCGATGCGGCCGTAGTCGCGCAGCCCGGCCGCCTCGTAGGCCCGCAGCGCGACCTCCGCCAGCCGCTGCCGCACCTCGGGGGACAGGTTCTTGGCGATCTCGTTCTGGATCCCCCGCCCCTCGCGGTAGCGGACGCTCCACTTGGCCTTGAAGGTGGCGATCCGGCTCTCGGCGGTCGAGTCGCTGCCGAACACCATCTCGATCGGCGGCAAGGCGACCGGCGGGTCGGTCCCCATGACGCCGATGTAGAGCTCGCGCCCGGCGATGAACTCCTCGACGATGGCGTCGGTCTTGAACCGCTCGTGGATGAAGTGGACGCGCTCCTTGAGCGCGTCGTCGTCACGCACCACCGAGGCCTGCGCGATGCCGACCGAGGCGTCCTCGTCCAGCGGCTTGACGATGAGCGGGAACCGCAGGTCGCTCGGTCGCTGCACCGGCGCCTTGTGGCGGCAGACCATGAAGTGCGGGATGCGGATCCCCTGATAGGCGAACACCTTCTTGGTGAGCGCCTTGTCGCGCGCCAGCATCAGGCCTTCGGACGAGGCGCCGGTGTACGGCAGCCCCAGCATCTCCAGCACGGCGGCCACCGTGTAGTCGAGCGCCGACTGACCGCGAAACCGCTCGGAGAGGTTGAAGACCACGTCGGCCGGCTCGGCGCGCAACCCCGCCGTCAGCTGATCGAGGTTGTCCTTGAAACCGAACAACCGGACCTCGTGCCCCTTGGCGAGCAGGGCGCGGGCCACGTCGAACTCCGCCTCGTCCGTCGACTCGACCTGCTTCTTGTAGTCCTGCGACGCGGGCGGTTCGCCGTCCGTGTCGAAAAGAACCAGCACCCGCGCTTTCTTCAATCCCTCCTTTGATACTCGATCTGGTCGGGGGCCGTCCAGCGCCGTTCAGGGCCGGCGTAAAGGACGATCGTGGCGACCGAACGAGTTGCAAGCGCAAACGACAAGCCGCCGTTGACTATCTTCGGGGGCAACGTCTTCCAGGTCTCGGACTTGCCGGGACGCAAGACCGTCAGATGTCCCTCGTAGAGCGTCGTCGGGAAGCTGCCCTCGTCGAGCCGGACCGAGGCGTCGGCGTTGCCGCTGTTGAGCACGACCACCGTGAGGCGATCGCGCGGCGGCGAAAGGAACGCCGTGGCGCGGATGCCGCGCGCGTCGCGCATGTCCTTGACCGTCCACGGGTCGAAGTGGGAGTCTCCGCAGCCGATGCGGTTGCAGCACTCAAAGGTCGGCTCGGTCCTCGCCCTGGCGCTCGGCGCGGCCGCGCTCGGCGCCTGCATCCCGACGGTGAACCAGAGCCCCGACGCCGCGTCGCTCGATCCCCTCCCCTGCTACGGCAGCCAGTGCGTCCCGACGGCACCGAGCCAGCAGAGCCAGGGCGCGCCGGTCACCCTGCAGCCGTCGGCCACCCTCCCCGACTGCAACACCGCCTACCAGGGGCTGGAGTTTTTCAAAGACATCAACGGAAACGAAGTCGACATCCTCAATAACGAGAACGGCACGGCGCAGTACTTCTATCAATACGTCGACGGCACGGCCGGGATCTGGCCGGCCCAATACAGCCCGCCCGCGATCCAGCAGGAGAAGTGCCAACACGACCCGACCGAGACCAACCACCTCCCCACCAACCGTGTGCTCCACGAGTCGGGCGGGCCGTTCTACGGCTGGGGCGGCGGCATCGGCATCGGGCTCGCCCACATCAACACCGACGGCCCGGTGAGACTGGACGGGACCACGGCAGCCGGGATCTGCTCGAACTCCATGGCCCAGTGCCAGGGCAAGGGCGGGTGGTCCCAGCCCGGCACCCCTTGCACTTGCCCGCCGCAGACGCCGGCTGTGGTTCAGCCGCCGGCCGTGTTCAACGACAACGGTAACCACCAGCAGCTCTCGATGGCGACGAGCAGCGCGGCCCTCGACGTGAGCCAGTGGGACGGCATCTCGTTCTGGGCGCGCCGCGGGCCCGCCGGGCAGCCGCTCATGCGCGTGCTCGTCGGCGACGCGTTCACCGACGACGACATCAGCTTCCTGATGTACGTCGGCAACGCCGGCGAGAAGCGCCTCTGCGAACGCAAGGGCGAGTGCACCTGCGCGTACCAGGACACGAGCTGCGACTGGTATGCCAAGACCGACCCCAACGGCGGGCAGTACGTGAATCCCGACTCGCTGCTCCTGTCTCCGCTCAACACGGGCGGCTACTACTGTGGCGCACCGGCCTCGCACCCGGGGGCGGCGTCCTCGAACGCCGAATCGAGCAACGGGGGCATCCCGTGCATGAGCACGTCCGGGATCTGCGGGAACAACTATTGCGGCCGCACGCTCTGCGATCAGCCGTACCCCGCCTACGGGATGATCGGCCCCGACCCCGAGTGGGCCGGGCGCGCCTGCACCCCGTTCACCTACCGAAACGGAACCCAGGCCGACCTCTGTTACAACCCGACCGGAACCGTCGACGCGACCGGCAAGTCCATCGCCGATCCGCTGCCGGCCGAATCGGACGAGCAGTGCGGTGACCACTTCACCTTCCCGGTCGAGCTCTCCGAGAACTGGCAGTTCTTCACCATCCCGTTCGCCGAGATGTCGCAGCAGGGGTGGGCCAAGCAGGCCCCCTACTTCGACCTGACGACGGCCTCGGTGGTGCGGTTCACCTGGGACGTCGGCTTCGTCGACTATTACCTCGACGACGTCAGGTTCTACCGTCTGGCGGGCAAGCCCGCGACCACGCCGCCTCCCTGAGGGAGCGCCTCGCCGCTCGAGGCGTTCGTGACTATCGTGAAGGGGCGATGGACGGCAGAGGGGCGGGAATGGCGCTGGCCGCGGTCGCCACGATCCTGGCCGCGGGATGCGGCACCATCGCCTCGCGCCCGCACGCCCGCCCCGCCGCGAAATACCTCCCGCTGGAAGTGGGCGCCGTTTGGCGTTACGCGATCACCGCCGACGACGGCCGCCAGGGGACCGGGACCGTCAGCGTCGATGGGGTCGACTACGGAGGGTCCAACGGATCCGTTCCGGAGTATCGACTGCGCGAAGAGCTCCTCGACGAGACGATCTGGACCTGGGACGACCTCGAGGCAGGACGGGTGGCGCGCGAGCAGCAGGAGATCGACGACCCGACCGGCACCGTGCTCGCCGAGGAGACGTTCGACCCGCCGCTCACGGTGCTCGACGAGCGCGCCGGCCGCCTGGCCGAGGGCACCAAGTGGCCGGAGGTCTTCCTGGCCACGACGCCCAACGCCAAGGGACATCCCAAGAGCAGGCGCGCCGAGGTGAAGTGGGAGGTCGAAGCGGTCGCGGAGCCCGTGACGGTCCCGGCCGGAAAGTTCAGCTGCCTGCGGGTGCGGCGGACCTGGAAGCACCATCCCCCCGTCGTCTCCTGGTACGCCAAGAGCGTCGGCCTGGTCAAACAGACGGGCGCCGGCGCGCTCGGCGACGAGACGCTGGCGCTGCTCGCGGGTCCCGAGCACCCATCCGCCCCGCGCTCGTCGGCGCGGTGAAGCGGCGTCACCAGCTGTGGACGGTGCCGTCGAGCTTGCGGTTGGTCGGCAGGTAGGCGCGCTCGTAGGGGAACGTGGCGGCGAGCGCCTCGTCGATCTCGACGCCCAGCCCGGGCGCCTCGCCCGGGTGGAGCGCGCCGTCGGCGAACCGGTAGGCGTGCGGGAAGACGCGGTCCGTGTCGGCCGCGTGCGGCATGTACTCCTGAATGCCGAAGTTGTGGACCGCCAGATCGAAGTGCAGCGCCGCCGCCAGGCAGACCGGCGAAAGATCGGTCGCGCCATGCGAGCCGGTGCGAACGTGGAAGAGCTCCGCGAGGTGCGCAATCCGGCGCAGGTGCGTGATGCCGCCCGCGTGGACCACGGTCGTGCGGATGTAATCGATGAGCTGCTCGCGGATGAGGTCCTGGCAGTCGTAGATCGACGAGAAGATCTCGCCGGTGGCGATCGGCGTGGTGGTGTGGCGGCGGATGAGGCGGAATCCCTCTTGAAGCTCGGCCGGGACCGGGTCCTCCATCCAGAAGAGGTGGTGCGGCTCCAGCTCCTGGCCGAGGCGCGCCGCCTCGATCGGCGTCAGGCGGTGGTGGACGTCGTGGAGCAGGTGAAGGTCCGGCCCCAGCTCCTGGCGCAGCCGCGCGAACAGCTTGGGAACGACGTCGAGGTACTTCTCCGTGCTCCAGGCCGACTCGGGCGGCAGCCCCTTCACCGCCGGCTCGTAGGTCGCGCCCGGCTTGCCGTGGCCGACGCCGTAGCTGTCGGGGACGCCGGGGACGCCGCACTGGGCGCGGACGGCGCGGTAGCCCGCGGCCGCGAAGCGGGCGACCGCGTCCACCGTCTCCTCGATCGTCTGGCCGTTGGCGTGACCGTAGACCGTCACGGCGTCGCGCGCGCGACCGCCCAGAAGCTGGTAGACCGGCACGCCGAGCGCCTTCCCCTGGATGTCCCACAGCGCCGTGTCGACCGCGGCGAGGGCGGTCATCGTGACCGGCCCGCGCCGCCAGTAGGCGCCCTTGTAGAGGTAGTGCCAGGTGTCCTCGATCCGGCGCGCGTCGCGACCGACGAGCAGCGGGGCGACGTGCTCCGTGAGGTAAGCGGCGACCGCCACCTCGCGCCCGTTCAGCGTGGCGTCGCCGAGACCGCTGAGGCCGTCCTCGGTCGTCAGCTTCAACGTGACGAAGTTCCGCCCCGGCGAGCAGACGATCACCCTGGCCTCGGTGATTTTCATCGTACCGTCCGGGCGATCATTGACGTCATTGATTCACCCCGCTGCCGGCGAAGCCGCCGTCGACCATCAGGACCTCGCCGTTGACGAAGCTGGCCCCCTCCGAGGCGAGAAACACGACCGCGGCGGCCACCTCGGCCGGCAGGCCGAAGCGCTTCATCGGCGTGCGGAGCAGCAGCTCCTGGCCCCGCCCCGAGCCGTCGAGCAGCGCGGCGTTGAGGTCGGTGCGGATGACGCCGGGGGCGACCGCGTTGACGCAGACGCCGCGCGCGCCCCACTCGACCGCCAGCGAGCGGGTCAGCATCACCACGCCCGCCTTGCTGGCGCTGTAGGCCGCCACCTCGTGGAAGGCGGCGAAGGCCGACAGCGAGGCGAAGTTCACGATCCGGCCGTAGCCGCGCGCGAGCATCCCCGGCCCGAACAGCTGGCAGGCGCGCAGCGTCCCGGTCAGGTTGACGTCGAGGATCTCGTTCCAGTCGCGCTCGGTCCAGTCGAGCGTCGGCTGGCGCTTGGTCTTGGCCGCGCAGTTGACCAGCACGTCGACCTTGCCGAACGCGCGCAGCGTCTCGTCGCGCAGCCGCTCCAGCGAGGCCCGGTCGGTCACGTCGGCGGGCTGCCGCAGCGTCCGGCGTCCGCGCCGCTCTATCTCGGCGGCGGTCGCCTCCAGCTCGGCCGGACGGCGCGCGGCGGCCACCACGTCGGCGCCGGCGTCGGCCAGCGCCAGGCTGACCGCCCGGCCGATCCCGGCGGTCCCGCCCAGCACCACCGCGACGCGGCCGCCGAGCACGTCACCACCACATGCTGGCGGAGATCGACAACGTGTCGGGGTCGGGATAGGTCGTGAAGTCGTACATCGGCGGCTCGCCCCCCCGCACCGGCGTCAGCGATCCATAGAACCAGTGCGTGTACTGCAGCACGATCTGGTCGGTCGACTGCCAGTCGGAGTGGAAGATGAGCCGCGGCGAGATCTCCGAGAAGCTGAGATCGCTGTCTTTGGTCATGGGGTTGACCTGGTCGAAGCGGAGCGACGCCGCCAGCCACGACAACAAGCTGTACGTCCCCTCGACGCCGAACTTCGCCTTGGTGGCGCCGTTCCAGGGGGTGTTGCTGGGGGCCGGCGCGAAATAGCCGGGGTCCGCGCTGGTCACGTGGGTGAGCATCCCGAACACGCTGACCACGACGTCGGGACCGTCGCCCGAGAACGGCGTCGGGTAGCTGACCAGCTTGCCGATGCTGAGGTCGTACTGCCCGCCGGCGGTGCTCAGGGTCCCCGTGCCGCCGCTGTTGGGCCCGAGGTACTCCTGCATCAGGCCGGGCCCGCCCTGGGTGTTGAGCACCGAGATCACCCGCGACAGATCGCGCGCCTGCAGCGCGCTCGTATAGCTGTAGGCGCCGTAGAAGCTGCCGAAGCGCCCCATCCCGACGCGGACGTCGGCCGCGAAGATGTTGATCCGGCCGTCGGGCTCGTTCGGTCCCACGCGGTCGTCGAGGCTGAAGGCGCGGAAGAAGTGCGCCCCCAGCGTCACCTTGCGCTGGATGGAAGCGCCGAGGTGGAAGTGCCCGACGAAGGTGCTGCCCACGCCCGGGTCGGCGAAGTCGTTCCAGACGTCGGGCGTGATGCTGACGTTCGCCTTGTTGGTCTGGCCGTGGAATCCCTCCTCGGCCATCAGCACCACGTCGGGGTTCAGGGCGTAGCGCAGCGTCGCCAGCTCGCCCACGCCGTTGATCTGGGCGATGAGCGGCGTGCCGTAGCGCCCGAGGTCGTACTCACCCGGCGAGCCGTAGCGGGTCGGGAAGGCGCCGGCCAGGATCTGCAGGCGGAACCGCCGGTCGGGCAGCGTGGGCAGGAAGCTCAGGTAGACGTCGGTGATGCCGAGCTGGTCGGCCGGCTCGAGGAAGCTCTCCGACACGTTGGCCTGCATGGCCACGATGCTGACGTTGGCGCTCACGACGCTGTTCCCCTCGGAGAAGTTCATCTGGGCGTAGGTCGTGGGGATGACGCCGGTGTGCGAGAAGGTCTCGAGATCGTCGGGGACGATCGGGGGCGCGTGCAGGACCAGGTTGGTCTGCCCGGGCCCCTGCGTGACCATCTCGTGCGCGCGGGTGTTGATCCCCATGTTGAGCGGGGCCCGGATGAGCCCGTGGAAGTCGAACCGCCACTCGTCCTCGCTGAGCGAGCGCTGGCCAAAGGAGGGCGTGGTGCCGCCCGGAAGCGCGGCGATCTGCGGCGTGGCCGGGTCGAGCCCGAACGACGGATCGGGCGCCAGCTCGCCCGGCGCGGTGCTCGACGTCGCCTTGGCGTCGTCCGCCCACGCCGGAGCAGCCCCCCCGGCGCTTCCCACCACGATCAGCGCGACGGCCGCGCGGATCGTCTTGCCTCGGCACTTGACTCGATTTCTCATCGTCTCACCACCAGACGTTCACGTTGAGCGCAATCAGTTGATCGTCGAGACGCCCGTCGGGCGACACGAGGGAGCTGGCATCGGGGTGGGTGTTGGATCCGTACAGCCACCGGGCATAGAGCAACGTCAGGGCTTCGCGCGCGGCCCAGTTGGAGTGGAACACGATCCGCGGGGCGAGCACCCAGAAGTTCTGGTCGTCTTCCTTGTTGGTGGGGACGACGCGGTCGACGCGCATCCCGAAGCCCACCCAGGAGAAGGCCGTGTAGAGCCCGTCGACGCCGAACTTGTAGCGCAGGCGGCCGCCGTACTGGTCGACGTTCGAGGGGAGAGCGATCGGCCCCGGGGTGACGACCGTCGAGTCGAGGGTCTGGGCGCCCGACGTTGCGAAGTTCGGGCCGAGCGTGGCATAGGCGACGATGGCGCCCGCGTTCAAGATCAGGTCGGGCGCGTTTTGCCGCGCGGGCGCCGGCGCGCTGATGATGTGGCGCAGGCTGCCGCTCCAGTTGACCCCCGCGACGTAGAGCGAGCCCGAGCCGGAGGTCCCCGACCCCCACCAGCGATCGACCAGCCAGGCCCCCTCGCCGCCGTAGGTGGCGAGCCCGCGAAGCAACGAGACGTTCGTGCCGGTGGTGTAGGAGACGCCGGCGCCGAAGTAGCCGTAGAACGGATCGTTGACGGTCGCGTCCGCCCCCGCGACGTAGATGTGCGCGTTGGGCATCTCCGCCGAGTTGAACTGGCGGAAGGTCGGGTTGTCGAAGCACGGCGCGCCGGGTTCGTTCTGGGTCAGGATCGAGGCGCTCTGGCACTGGGTCAGATCGTCCTCGGACCAGTTGACCAGAAAGTGCGTGTTGATCCGGATCGTGCGCGGCCCGTTGATCGCCAGGCCGGCGTGGACGTGCGCCACCCAGGCCGCCGGGTACATGGCGTTGCCGGTGACCATTCCGTTGGCCCCGTTGGGGATCGACCCGTCCGGCGCATGGCCGTTGCGGTTCCCCAGGAACCCTTCTTCGAGCAGCAGCGAATACTTCGGCGACAGCTTGTACTCGCCCGCCACGTCCTCGCCCACGCCCCGCACGAGCCCGACGATCGCGTTGGTGTACATGCCGAGGCCGTACTGCGCGAGGCCGCCGTAGTTCGTGTAGAAGTACCCGCCGAGCACGCGCAGCGTCCAGTCGTCGATGGGCGGCACCTGGTAGGCGAGGTAGGCGTTCTGGATGAAGTTCTGGCTGCCGATCTGGTAGTAGGTGGTCGGATCGGTCGGGTTCCAGGTGGAGAGGGTCAGGTTGGCGGTGACGGTCGGGTTGCCGTACGCCATGTTGAGCTGCACCCACTGCCCGGGCATGGTGTTGGTCCCCAGGAACGAGGCGTACTCGTCGACGGTCTGGGGCGGGATGTGGAAGACGGTGCTCGTCTGATTGGGCCCGGTCGCCATCCGGTGACCGATGCTCGACTGGAACGAGTCGTTGAGGAACCCGCTCCACTTGAAAGTCCAGGGCGGGCTGAGGATCGGCGCGCCGAACCCGGGCGTGATGTTGCCCGGCGCCGCCCCGACGCGCGGGACGTTCGGCGCCATGGTGAAGCCCGGGAACGTCCGGTAGCCGGGGAGGTACCCGGCGTTCGGAAGCACGTCCGCCTGGAGCGGAGCGACCGCGGCGGGCGTCGCGGGTGGTGGCGGCGGAGGCGTGGGCGCGGCGGCCGCGGCCGTGGGCGGCACGGCGACCGGCCCGCCGCCGGTCGGGCCGATCGGATTGACCACCGGCGTGTCGGTCGAGGGGGACGCGGGCCCCGGCGGCGCGGCGCCACCGGGAGGTGCATCCGCCGCCCGGACCACACCGGTCAAGGAGGTGACGAGCAGCGCGGCGGCGATCGGCTTCAGCAAGTGGTTGAGATCCGTTCGAGCGCCGAAACGGATACGGTCGGCCGGACGCTCGCCGCACCTTTTAACCGATCCGCGCGGGCGGACTCAAATACAAATGCGCTGGCCCAACGGCGCGTTTATAGTGCGCGCGTGACCCTCTCCGACCTCGGGCGCGGCGTTATCTCACTTTTTTCAATCATCTCGTTTGTGGCGGCCGGCCTCTCGGCGGGCTGCATCGGCGTCTCGCAGAAGAAGGTGTTAAGCGGCGTGATCGGCGGCACCGGCACCGACATCAAGACCTGTCCCCTCGGCATGAAGGTGGCCGACGACGGCGTCATCGACGACTTCGAGGACGGCAACAACCAGCTCACCCTCGACGGTGG
>DATNDC010000125.1:0-21713 GCA_035607055.1 Polyangia bacterium | reverse complement strand
TGCTTGCGCGCCTGCTCGATCACCCGAGCGCGGCTGACGTGCGTGTAGATCTCCGTCGTCGCGATGTCGGCGTGGCCGAGCATCGCCTGCACCGCGCGCAGGTCGGCGCCGCGCTCGACCAGGTGGGTGGCGAACGAGTGGCGCAGCTTGTGCGGCGAGATCCGCTTGCGGATGCCGGCGGCGGTGGCGTAGCGGCCGAGCAGCTTCCAGAACCCCTGGCGCGACATCGCCCGCCCGTGGTGCGTGAGGAACAGCGTGTCGACCGCGCGACCGCCGGAGAAGCCGGCGCGGACCGTGTCGACGTAGGTCCGGATCGCCTCCATCGCCGCCTCGCCCACGGGGACCAGCCGCTCCTTGCGTCCCTTGCCGGTGGCGCGCAGGTAGCCGGCGTCGAAGTTGAGGTCGCGCAGGCGCAGCTTGCAGAGCTCGGAGACGCGCAGCCCGGTGGCGTACAGCGTCTCGATCATCGCCGCGTCGCGCGCGCCGCGCGGCCGGCGCCGGTCGGGCGCCGCCAGCAAGCGGTCGACCTCCTCAGTCGAGAGGTACTCGGGGAGCTTGCGGCCGAAGCGCGGCAGGTCGACGTCCTCGGTCGGATCGACGGCGACGATCCGCTCGCCCTTGAGAAAACGAAAAAGCTGGCGCAGCGCCACCAGCCTCCGCGCCTGGGAGCGCGCCGACAGCTTGCGCTCGTTCAAGTGGACCAGGAAGTCGAGCACGTCGATCGCGCTGACCGTGTCGGCGCGCGAGATCGTCCGCCCGGCCGCGAAGTGCGCGAACCTCGCCAGGTCGCGCCCATAAGCCTCGACCGTCGCCGGGGTCAGCTCCCGCTCCACCCGCAGGTGGTCGAGGAACTGCTGGATCCCCAGGTCCAGGCTCGGCGCCACGCTCCCATGCTCGCCCCGACACGCCAGCCAGGCAAATTTTCGCTACTTCGTGCGAATGAGGACGCGCTTATTGCTCGTGTGGGCGCCGGGGGACCTGGGGGTCTTCGCCGCCACCGCCGGGCTGCCTGTGCGACCCGGCAAGCGGCCTGACTCACCTGCGACCGCGACGCCGGCGCCGCCGCGCCCGACGGACACGGCGGCTGACGGCGCGACCTGGGTTAGGTCAGCTCGCGACCTGGACGGCGGCGCTCAAGACCTCGTTGCTGCCGGGCTGCATCGGCGTGGGACCGTTCTCCGCCGTCACCATGATCTCGAACGAGGTGAAGGGCGTCTTGGTCTCCAGCTTGGCGTTCCGGTCTTTGTCCGGCGAGAGGACGCCGATGTTGAGCGGCTGTCCGTTCTCCGGCTTCAGCCAGACGACGTAGGTGGTCATCCCCGGGAACGCCGTGTCGGCCGGTGTCAGGTGCTTCGCCTCGACCTTCAGGTCGCGGTTCCCCTTCTCGTCCGTCGCGACCTGGACCTTCCCTTGTGCCCCGATCGTCGGCTTGTCCGAACGCAACGTCCAGGTCTGCTGGTTTCGGCCGAGCATCGAGTTCGTCTCCGCACAACCGCCGAACGCGAGCGTGCTGGCCAGAGCCCCCGCCAATCCCAATCGCTTGATGATCGTCATTGCCACACCCCCGGTTCAAAAGCTGGCGCCGTGCTGCAAGCTGGCAAGCGCGACGGCGCGCGGGCCGCGTCCTCTCGCGCTCGCCGTCGGTCGCGATCAGGAAGCGACCTACGCGCAGCGCCGCGGCTAGCGACCGCTCTCGCTGGCCGCCCGGTCGAGCAGGCCGTTGACGAAGGCCACCCCCTCCGCGGTGCCGTAGCGCTTGGCCAGCTCCACCGCCTCGTTGAGGATGACCGCGGTCGGGACCGACGGCGCGTGGGAGATCTCGTAGAGCGCGATGCGGATGACGTTGCGTTCGACGATCCCCATCCGCTCGAGACGCCAGTTGCGCGAGAGCTTGGTGAGGAGCGCGTCGATCTCGGCCCGATGCTCGGAGACGCCGCGCACCAGCTCGTCGACCAGCTGGCGGTCGACGCGCGCGCCCGCCTCGCTCCGCCCCTCGTCGTCGGAGACGGGCGCCTGCTCGTGCGCCAGGTGCTCGAAGTAGCGCGCGATCATCTGGTCGGCGTCGAGCTGGGGCTCGCCGCCAGCGTCCATCTGGTGGAGGATTTGCAGCGCGATCTCGCGCGATCGGCGGCGGGGACCCGTCACGTCCAGCACCTCACTTGCGTCGCCTCACTTGGTGCGTCGCGGGATGTCGGGCGCCGGCGCCAGCGCGACCCCGACCTCGAGCCGCGCATAGAGATCGGCCATCTCCACCGCGACCATCGCGGCGTCGTAGCCCCGGTTCTCTTTCTTGTCCGGCCCGGAGCGCTCCCGGGCCTGCTCGAGCGTGTCGCAGGCGAGCACGCCGAAGGCGACCGGGATCCGCCCCTTGGCCGAGAGCGCGCCGATCTCGCGCGCGGCCGACTCCGCCACCAGATCGAAGTGCGGGGTGCCGCCCCGGATGATCGCCCCCAGACAGATGATCCCGTCGAAGCGGCCCCCCTCGGCGATTCGCCGCGCCAGCCCGGCCAGCTCCATGGCGCCGGGGCAGCGGAACAGCTCGACGTCGGCCTCGGTCGCCCCGGCGTCGCGCAGCGCCTCGCGCGCGCCGGCGATCAAGCGCTCGACAGTCTCGGCGTTGAAGCGCGCCGCCACCAGCGCGAACCGCCGCCCGTGGGCCGCCTGCGCCCCCTCGTGCGACAGCCCGAGGGCCGGCGTCCGGTAAGAAGCCGTCTTGCTGTCGACCTGGCTCACGCCGACCTCTTGTCGCCGTCGGCGTCGCGCAGCGCGACGACCCGCTGGGTCGGCCGGATGGGGACGCACTCGACGACCTCGATCCCGTAGCCCCCGAGGCCCACGATGCGGCGCGGGTTGTTGGTGAGGAGGCGCACCGTGCGCGCCCCGAGGTGCGCCAGCACCTGCGCGCCGAGGCCGAAGTCGGTCAGCGCCGGCGCGCGCGACGGCTTGGCCGTCGGTTCGCCGGCCGCCGACGCCGCGGCGCCCGCGAATCCCTTGAAGTCGTCGACCATGCTGGCGCGACCGCGCGGGAAGACGTAGAGGAGGATCCCGGCCCCCGCCTCCTCGATCATCCGCAGCGGCACCGTGGCCGGGTGGTCCGCCTCGAACGGCGAGGCGCCGAGGACGTCGCGCAGCACGCTGGCCGTCTGCACCCGAACGAGGAGAGGCTGGTCGGGCCGGACCTCGCCCAGCACCAGCGCCAGGTACTCGGTGTCCTCGACGTCGGTGGCGTAGACGACGGCGCGGAACTCGCTGGTGAGGCCGCCGAGCCGCGGGTGGATCTTCGCCTCGGCGACCGGACGGACCAGCATCTCGCGCTCGAGGCGGTACTGGATGAGATCGGCGATCTTGACGATGGGGAGCTGGTGCTGGCGCGCGAACTCGACCAGGTCGGGCATGCGCGCCATCTCGCCGTCGTCGCGCATGATCTCGCAGATGATACCGGCCGGCTCGCGCCCGGCGAGCCGCGCCAGGTCGACCGACCCCTCGGTCTGGCCCGAGCGAACCAGCACGCCGCCCCGCCGCGCGCGCAGCGGAAAGACGTGGCCCGGGATCACCAGGTCGTCCGGCCCGGCGTTGCGGGCGACGGCGACGCGGATCGTCTCCGCCCGCTCGCGCGCCGAGATCCCGGTGGTCGTCCCGTGGCGCGCGTCGACGCTCACCGTGAACGCCGTGTGGTGGCGGGCCTGGTTGTCGGCCGTCATCATCGGCAGGCCGAGCTGCGCCACGCGCTCTTCGGTGACGGACAGGCAGATGAGCCCCCGCCCCTCGCGGGCCATGAAGTTGATCGCCTCCGGCGTGACCAGGTCGGCGGCCATGGTGAGGTCGCCCTCGTTCTCGCGATCCTCGTCGTCGACCAGGATCACCATGCCGCCGGCGCGGATCGCCTCCAGCGCCCGCTCGACGGCGGCGTGCGGATCGCGCGGCGGCGACGGGCCCTCAGCGGACAACGCCGTACCTCCGCAGCATATCGATCGACAGCGGGCGGGCGGGCGTCTGGGCGGCGGCGCCGTCTGATCCACCTTGCGCGGCATACGGTCCGACCAGACGCTCGACGTGCTTGGCGATGAGGTCGGTCTCGATGTTCACGCCGGCGCCGATCTGCTTGGCGCTGAGCTTGGTGACCGCCACCGTGTGCGGGATCAAGGTGACGCCGAAGACCGCGGCGCCCGCCATGTCGGCCAGCACGTTGATCGTCAGGCTGACGCCGTCGACGGCGATCGAGCCCTTGGGGGCGATGGCCCGCCCGACGCTGCCGGGCACCGAGATCTCGAGGTCCAGCGCCGAGCCGTTCTCGCGCCGGGCGACCACCAGCCCGACCGCGTCGACGTGCCCGGTGACGAGGTGGCCGCCCAGCTCGTCGCCCAGGCGCAGCGGGCGCTCGAGGTGGACGCGGGTCCCAGGCTCCATCGCGCCCAGCGTGGTCAACATCAGCGTCTCGGGGCCGAGGTCGGCCGCGAACCGCCCGCGCGCGAGGTCCAGATCGACCACGGTCAGGCAGACGCCGTCGACCGCGATGCTGGCGCCGACCGCCGTCCGGGAGAGGTCGAGGTCGGTGGTGACCGTCAGACGTGCGGCCGGGCGCTCGGGCTCGGCCCGCGCGATCGACTCGACGGTCCCCGTTTTCTCGACGATGCCGGTGAACATGAAAGCCGGTGAATTATAACATCAGCCTCGGGCGACGTCGGCGGTCAGCAGCAGATCGGGCCCCACCGCGGCGACCGAGATCGGCCCCAGCCGCAGGGCGCGCGCGAGCGGCCGATCGCCCCCCGTCGCCAGGCCGAGGCCGCCCCCGAGCAGCTTGGGCGCCACGAACACCGCGACCCGATCGACCAGCCCGGCGGCGATGAAGGCGCCCGCGATCGCGGCGCCCCCCTCCACCAGCACCGACTGCACGCCGCGCGCGGCGAGCACCTCGAGCGCGCGGCGCGGCGGCACGCGACCGCGCGGATCCTCGATGGTCAGCGTCGGCGCCGCCGGATCGAAGACGTGCGCGTCCGGCGGCAGTGGGTGGCGCCCGGCCAGCACCACGCGCAGCGGCTGGCGGGGGAGGCGCCGGCGGGCGTGGCGGACGGTCAGGCGCGGGTCGTCGGCGCGCACGGTCCCCGCCCCCACCAGGATCGCGTCGTGCACGGCGCGCAGCTCGTGCGCCGCCGCCCGCGCCTCCGGGCTGGTGATCCAGGCCGGCGCCGGCTTGCCCGTCTTCTTGTCCATTTTCGGCCGCGCCGCCGCCCGCGCGGCGATGAACCCGTCCAGCGTCGCCGCCGCCTTGAGCGTCACCAGCGGCCGCCGCTCGCGCACCCAAATGGCATAGGCGCGGATGGCTGCCGCGCACTCGGCCTCCAGGCAGCCGACGTCGACGCGAATGCCGGCCCGGCGCAGCCGCGCGATACCGCGCCCGTCGACGAGCGGGTTCGGATCGCGGCAGCCGACCACCAGACGCGCCGGCCGCGCCGCGAGCAGCACCTCGGTGCAGGGGCCCGTTCGCCCGGTGTGGTTGCAGGGCTCGAGCGTCACGTACATCGTCGTTCCGTGCGCGCCGCCGGAAAGCCGAGCCAGCGCGTTCACCTCGGCGTGCGCCTCGCCCGCCTTGCGGTGGTACCCCTCGGCCACCACCCGGCCGCCGCGCACGACCACGGCGCCGACCACCGGGTTCGGCTGCGTCGTGCCGCGCCCGCGCTCGGCCAGCGCCAGCGCGCGTCGCATGAACCGCGCGTCGGCGGCCGAGAAGACGGCGGGCTTCACGGCTTGCGCCCGCGGCTGCCGACCAGGCTCTCGAGCTCGCTCATGAGCTCGTTGACGTCCCGAAACGACCGGTAGACCGAGGCGAACCGCACGTAGGCCACCTCGTCGATGTCCCGCAGCGCGTTCATCACGGCGTCGCCGATCTTGGTGGAGGGGATCTCCTTGTCGCCCGCCTCCAGCGTTCGCTCGATCTTGTCGACCGCGCTCTCCAACACCTCGACCGGCACGGGGCGCTTCGAGCAGGCCTTCTTGAGCCCGCTCAGGATCTTGGCCCGGTCGAACGGCTCGCGCCGGGCGTCCTTCTTCACCACCAGCGGCAGGATCTCGTCGACCCGCTCGTAGGTGGTAAAGCGGCGCCCGCAGGTCAAGCACTCGCGGCGGCGGCGGATGACCTGCTCGCCGTCGGACGGGCGGGTGTCGACGACTTTGTCCTCGATGGCGGCGCAGAAGGGGCAACGCATGGGCGGCTTCGGGTTATGCTTCGCTACCACAGATGAACGACCTGCGCTTGACGGTCAACGGGGAGGCTCGGTCCGCGACCCCGGGAACCACGGTTTCGGGCCTGCTTCAGGCCATGGGCGTCGATCCGGCGCGCGTGGCCGTCGAACGCAACCAGGACGTCGTCCCCCGCAAGACCTGGGCGGAGGCGGCGCTCTGCGACGGCGACAAGATCGAGATCGTGGCCTTCATCGGAGGCGGCTCGGGAGGCGGCTCGGGAGGCGGCTCGGACGCGCCGGCGGCCGACGACGACCCGTTGATTCTGGGCGGCCGCAAATTCCACTCCCGCTTGCTGGTCGGGACGGGCAAGTACCGCACGCTCGAAGAGGGGCGCGAGGCGATCCGCCGCTCGGGGGCCGAGATCGTCACCGTCGCCCTCCGCCGCGTCGATCTGACGCCCGGCAAGCCGAACGTCCTCGACACCATCGACCGCACCCGCCAGACGATCCTCCCCAACACCGCCGGCTGCTACACGGCCGAAGAGGCGATCCGCACCTGCCGCCTGGCGCGCGAGCTGGGGATCGCCGACCTGGTGAAGCTGGAGGTCATCGGCGACCAGCAGACGCTGTTCCCCGACGGCGCGGCCACGCTGGAGGCGGCGCGGGTGTTGGTGAAAGACGGCTTCACGGTTCTTCCTTACTGCCTGGACGATCCGATCCTGGCCAAGCGGCTGGAGGAGGTCGGCTGCGCGGCGGTGATGCCGCTGGCGGCGCCGATCGGCTCCGGTCTCGGGATCCGGAATCCGTACAACCTGCGCATCATCCTCGAGCAGGCCAAGGTGCCGATCATCGTCGACGCCGGCGTCGGCACGGCCTCCGACGCCGCGGTGGCGATGGAGCTCGGCTGCGCCGGGGTCCTCATGAACACCGCCATCGCGGGCGCGCGCGATCCGCTCATGATGGCCGAGGCCATGCGCGACGCCGTCATCGCCGGCCGCCGCGCCTTCCGGGCCGGCCGCATCCCGCGCAAGCTTTACGCCACCGCGTCATCCCCGCTCGACGGACTGATTGAGTAGCGTCGACCTTCCGGCGCCGCCGCGGCTTTACATCGTCACCGATCGGACGGCGACCGGCGGCCGCCCGCTCGTCGAAGTCGTCGCCCGGGCGCTGGAAGGGATCTCCGACAGCGGCCTCCACGCGCGCGAGGTGGCCGTCCAGCTGCGCGAGAAAGATCTCGAAGGGCGCGCGCTGACCGAGCTCGGCTGGGCGCTGCGCACCGTGACGGCCGGGGCGGGCGTGCGGCTCTTCGTCAACGATCGCATCGACGTGGCGCTCGCGGTCGACGCCGATGGCGTCCACCTCGGGGCAAGCTCGCTGTCGCCCGCCCAGGCGCGCGCGCTGGCCCCGGCCCTGGCGATCGCCGTGTCGACGCACGGCCTGTCCGACGTGCGCACCGCGCGCGGCACCGCCGCGTTCGCCGTCTACGGCCCGATCCGCGACACGCCGTCCAAGCGCGGCTACGGCCCGCCGCTCGGATTCGAGTCGCTCGCCGCCGCCGCCGAGGCGGGGCTGCCGCTGCTGGCGATCGGCGGGATCGAAACCGCCGGCGTCCCCGCCGCCCTCGCCGCGGGCGCGCACGGGATCGCTTGCATCCGCCCGGTCATGGCCGCGCCCGATCCGACCGCCGCCGTCCGGGGGCTCGGACGAGCACTCGCGTCATCGCCCGTCGCCTCGCCGTATCGGACTTGACACTATTTGTAACACTCGTACTCTCAGGCCCCGATTTCCGCAGCAGCATCCGGCGGAAAGGGACAATGTCAACGTTCGTAGGAGGGCAGTAAATGGCAACCGGCAAGGTGAAATGGTTCAACGACGCGAAGGGATACGGGTTCATCGCCCGTGATGACGGCCCGGATGTTTTCGTCCATCACACGGCGATCATGTCGGAGGGTTTCCGTTCGTTGAGCGAGGGTCAGGAGGTCGAGTTCGACATCACGGAGGGTCCGAAAGGCCTGCAGGCTGCGAACGTTCGCAAGTCAGCGTAAGCGTCTTCGATCATCGTGAAAGCGGCCGGTCCCTCGCGGGGCCGGCCGTTTTTTTTACTCGGGACCCTAAGAGGGTCCCGCGCCCCCCGCGACGAGCTCCGGCGAGCAAAGCTCGCCTCCGCTCACGCGATCATTTCTCAGGTTCTTTGAGGCGGCGTGCGTGCGTGCGTGCGCAGCGGACCAGCGCCGGGGGTCAGGGGGTGCGCTCGACGAGGAGGGTCACCTCTTCGTCGGCGGGGCGGCCGCGGTTGGCGGGGCGGACGCGGCAGCCGGACTGGCGCGCCAGGATGGCCACGGCGGCGCGGACGATCTCGGCGGTGGCGGGCTCGATCTCCGTCCACCAGGCGTAACCGTCGGCTTCGCCGTCGTAGTCGGCCGGGAAAGCGCAGCGGACTTCGATGCGCAGCGTGAATTCGCGAGACTCGACGTATGTATCGTCCGGCATGGCCGATAATTAGCATGGGGCGTCGGCAGTTAACCCGTCTTGACCCTCATTGCGCCCGGCGGGCAGAGTTTCGCTTTCCGACGATGTCAGGAGAGGCCCCCGACACGCGACGCGCGTTCTTCGCGATGCTGACCGCCGGGCTCGGCGCGCTGGTCGGTGCGATCGCCGTCGTGCCCGGCCTGGGCCTGCTGGCGGCGCCGCTGCGCCGGGTCATCGTCCGGGGCGGCGGGCAGCCGCTGCGGGTCGCCGCCGAGGCGGACGTCAAGCCGGGAAAGCCGACCCGGGTCACCGCCGCCGGCGAGGTGCAGGACGCCTGGCTGCGCCTCGATCACGTGACGGTCGGATCGTGCTGGCTGGTGCGCGCCACGGAGGGGGCGCCGATCCGCGCCTTCTCGACGGTCTGCCCGCACCTCGGCTGCGGCGTCGACTGGAACGACAAGACCGGCAAGTTCGACTGCCCCTGCCACGCCTCGTCGTTCGACCTCCAGGGTCGCTGCCTCTCGGGCCCGTCGCCGCGCGGGCTCGACGAGCTGGAGGTCAGCCTCGACGCGCACGAGGTCCTGGTCCGCTACCAGCGCTTCCGCACCGGCAGCCCCAAGAAAGAACCGATCGGATGAACAGCGGACCGGTGCCTGTCCTGCAGCCGCGTCCGCCGGCTGACCGGAGCCGCCCCGTCGCGACGCGGCCCGCCTGGCAGGCGTGGCTCGAGGAACGCCTGGGGCTCCCGCTCCTGGAGAACGCGATCCTGGGAGGCCAGATGCCGGGCGGCGCCAGCCTCTGGCACACACTCGGCTCGGTCGCCGCCGGGCTGTTCGTCGTCGAGGCGGTGACCGGGATCTTCCTGTCGCTCTTCTACGCGCCGTCGGTGCAGACCGCCTGGGCCTCGGTCGCCTACATTCAAGATCGGCTGCCGCTCGGCTGGTTCGTGCGCGGGCTGCACAGCTTCGGCTCGTCGGCGCTGGTGGTGGTGGCCGGGCTGCACCTCCTGCAGGTGTTGCTGTTCGGCGCCTACCGGCGGCCCCGCGAGATGAACTGGATCCTGGGGCTGGTCCTCTTCGCCCTGACGGCGCTCTTCGCCCTCTCGGGTTACCTGCTCCCCTGGGACCAGAAGGGCTACTGGGCCAAGCTGGTCGAGGCGACCATCACCGGCAGCGCGCCGGTCGTGGGGGGCGCCCTCCAGCAGGTGGTGCAGGGCGGGACGGCATTCGGCAACCTCACCGTCACTCACGCCTTCGCCGCGCACGCGCTTCTCTTGCCGGCGGCGTTCGTGGTGCTGACCGCCCTGCACGTCTACCTCTATCGCCAGCACGGACCGACGCCGAAGTGGTCGCTCACGCCCGAGCAGATCGCGGCGCGCACGCAGCCCGCGTTTCCGTACCAGTCGGTGCGCAACGCCGCCGTCTGCCTGTTCGTCCTCTCGGTCGTGCTCTGGTTCGTGGCTTCCCACCACGGCGCGGCGCTGGAGTCGCCCGCCGATCCGACCTCCAGCTACCTGGCCCGGCCCGAGTGGTACGCGCTGCCGCTTTTTCAACTACGGATGTACTTCGAGGGGCCGCTGGAGATCGTGGCCACCATGATCATCCCGGGCATCTTCAGCGCGCTCTTGCTGGCGCTCCCCTTCCTCGACCGCGCGCCGAGCAACCGCCCCTCGGACCGCAAGCGGGTGATGGCCGCCGCCGCCGCCAGCGTCGTCGCGCTGGGCGCGCTGGCCGCGCTCGCCCTGGCCAAGGACGCGCGCGATCCCGCCTACGCCAAGGCGCGCGCCGAGGAGGAGACCCGCGCGCGCGAGGCCCGCCGCCTGGCCGAGAAGGGGATGCCGGCCGAAGGGGGGCTGGCCGTCTTCCGCAACGACCCGCTCAACCACGCGCGCGATCTCTGGGACCAGCGCTGCTCGGGCTGTCACGGGCTGGCGGGCCTGGGCGGCGACAAGGGGCCCGACTTCAAGGGCTACGACTCGCGGGCCTGGATCCGCGGTTTTCTGGAGAACCCGGAGGCGCCGCTCTTCATGGGGACGGCCAAGATCGACCGCGGGATGAAGTCGGTCCAGGGATCGCCCGAGGAGCTCGACGCGCTGACGGAGATGGTCTACGCGCAGACCGGCGCGCCCGACGCCGATCCGGCCAAGGCGGCGCGCGGACACGACCTCGTCGACCAGAAGGACTGCGACAGCTGCCACGAGCTCGACGGCGACGGGGAGAACGCCGGACCGAACCTCAAGGGCCGGGGAAGCCTGGCCTGGGTCGAGGCCGTCATCGCCGACGCGGGCCAGGGGCGCCTCTACGGCGAAAAGAACAAGATGCCGAAGTTCGCCGGCAAATTGACCCCCGCCGAGATCGAAGACCTGGCGCGCTTCGTGCTCGCCCAGAAGACCGCCATCTGAGCGCGGCCTTCAGTCTTCCGAGGCGCCGAGCCAGTCGGTGCGGACGCCGGGGCCGAGCTTGTCGATGATCTCGGCGCGGAAGCGCTTCTTGAGCTGATCGGCGATCTGGCCCATGCGCTGCTTGGAGACGCCGAAGCGCTTGCCCAGCTCGCCGAGCGCGACCGGCTCGTCGGTGGCGAGGTGCTCGTGCCAGACGGCGCGCTCGCGCGCGTCCTTGAGGCCGTCGCGGAACTCCCCCACGAAGCCGCGGATCGCGTCGTCGAGCTCGGCGTGGGCCGCCTCCGCCTCGGGCGTGCGCCCGCCCGAGGCGATCCGCTCGGCGAGCGGAAACGATTCCTCGTCGCTCGAGCCGTGCGGGTCGAGCGACACCTCGCGCGACTCGAGGTGCTGGCGGACCTCGTCGAGCTCCTTCTCGTCGACGTCCAGCTTGGCCGCCAAGAGCTTGGGCGTCGGCTCGAACCCGGCCGCCAGCAGCTTCTGTCGCTCCTTCTCCAGCCGGAAGAACAGCTTCCGCCCCGCCCGGGTGTTGCCCACGTGGATGAGGCGCGAGTTGGTCATCAGGAAGCGCAGCACGTAAGCGCGGATCCAGTAGGCGGCGTAGGTGCCGAAGCGCGGCCCCAGCGACGGCTCCCAGCGCTTCACCGCCTCCATCAGCCCCACGCTCCCCTCCTGGAAAAGATCGAGGATGCTGGCCCAGGCCCTGCGGTACTGGTAGGCGATGGCGATGACCAGCCGCAGGTTGTGCACCACCAGCGTCCGCGCGGCGTTCATGTCCCCTTGCTCGCGCACCGCCTTGCCGAGCGCGCGCTCCTCCTCATCGCTCAGGCGCCGGAAACGCCGGGCTTCGGCCAAGAAGCGCCCGACCGGATCGCGCTGCGGCGCGAGCGCTCCAGCGGCCGCGGGCGGCATGACCTCGTCCACGTCGATCGCGGCACGCGGCTCGGCTCCCGCCTCGCCGCTGTCGGCCAGCGCCGTCCCTGCCTCTTCGGCCTCTTCGGCCAGGTGGGTCTTGGGGTCCTCGTCGCGCTCGGCCATGGTGGGGGGGATATTATGATCGCCCCGCGAAGAGGTGCTTTGCGTCCGGTGATGAAAGCTCATTGGTCCCTACTGGCCATCGCGCTGGTCGCCACGTCGTTTGGATGCCGGAGAGGCGAGCGGGTGGCGCCGGCGGCTCGGCCGGCGGGCCCCCGCGCTGCAGCGGACGCCAGCCCGACGGTCCCCGAGGCCGACCTGCAGCCGCCGGCGGCTCCGCGGGGCCGCCAGATCTCGCTGTTCTATTCGTCGAATCTGCAGGGGAAGTACGCCCCCTGCAACTGCGCGGTCGAACCGCTCGGGGGATTGGCGCGCCGAGCCACGATCGTCGGCCGGGGGCGCGCGGAGGCCGACGCGACGGTGGTCGTCGACGCGGGTGACCTGTTCAAGCCCGAGGGGACAGAGGCCGAGACCGAGCGGCAGGGGCGCCTCCTCGGGGCCGGGCTCGCGCGCGCCGGCCTCGACGCCTTCACGCCCGGCGAGACCGATCTGGCGATTGGCGTCCCCCGCCTGCAGAAGCTGACCGCCGCGTTCAAGATCCCGGTCGTCTCGGCCAACCTCTACGGCCGCGACGGCCGGCGCCTGTTCGCGCCCGATCGCCTGCTGGACGCGGCCGGCACCAAGATCGGCCTCTTCGGCGTGACCGCCCCGCCGACGGCCGAGGACGCCAATCGCTGGCGCGCGGAGGGGATCGCGGTCCGCGACCCGCTGGACGCGGCTC
Organism: Polyangia bacterium; assembly: GCA_035607055.1. Classification (GTDB taxonomy): domain Bacteria; phylum Myxococcota_A; class Polyangia; order Fen-1088; family Fen-1088; genus JADGRB01. The sequence continues at coordinate 8,911 of DATNDC010000125.1, read as the reverse complement.
GCGAGGCGGTCGCGTCGCTGCGGGCGCGGGGGGCGGCGATCGTGGTCGCCCTGGTCCACGGCGGCCTGCCGGCCCAGAACCGCGCGCTGGTCGGCGGCATGACCGGGGTCGACTGGGCCGTGCTCGGGCACAGCGCCCTCAACCTGGAACGCCCGGAGAAGGCCGGGGGCGCGCTGCTGCTGGAGGCGCAATCCGAGGGCAAGGACCTGGGCCGCCTCGACCTCCACCTCGTCGATGGCCGGACCACCTTCGTCGACCGCGGCGAGCGGGCGGAGATCGCGGCCACGCTGGCCGACCACCGGCGGCAGCTCGGCGGCTACGACCGCTCGCTCGAGGCGATGGATCCCGCCGCGCTCGAGGACTATTACCGGCAGCGCCGGCAGCAGCTCGAGGCGGCCATCGCCCGCGAAACCGCCGCCCTGGCCGCCCTGCCGCCGGTCATCAGCGGGAGCTGGTTCGAAAACCGCGTCATTCCGCTCGGCCGGGAGGTCCCGGATGACCCGGCGGTGGCCCAGCTCATCCGCGACTCTGTCGCCAGGGGGCTGGCAGAAAAGCGCCCCCCTCATCTATAGTCCGCCCGATGCGCCGCAAGGACCCGGGGGGGAGTCTGCTGCCGCTCGCGCTGGTCGCGCTCATGGGCGCGCCCACGATCGCGTGGGCGCAGCTGGGCTCCGCCCAGCTACGCCCGTCGCGGGAGGGCGCGGGGGCCCTCCCAGGGTCCCCGAATACCATCGACACCAGCTTCGAGAAGCTGGCGCGCGGCGCGGTCAGGACGCAGGACGTGGCGACGCTGCTGGCGCCGTTCATCGATTCGTGCGGCGGCGACATGCGCGAGCTCGATCGCGCGCGCTGCCGTTCGACGACCGCCTACCTGCGCCAGAAGCTGCCGCAGCAGACGTTCATCATCGACTCGAACGATCCGGCCGCCGTCGACGTCTCGGGCTACGACGCCGCGGCCAAGGGCTATCACCTGGCGCTCGCCGGCTGCCTCGCCTGCACCGAGCCGATGTCGATCGGCAACCGGCACGAGCCGCGCTTCGTGACGCTGGCCCGGCCCGACAAGTCGGCGGCCTCGCTGGCCGCGGGCGTCCAGGTCTCGAAGAGCACCGTCGCCTTCGACGACTTCGCAGCGGCCAAGCGCTGGGCCGAAGTGGAAAAGCCCTTCCTGCGCGCCGAGTTCCTGTTCCAGCCGCAGGCCGAAGGGTCGGACTTCACGGTCGGTATGGCCCCGGGCATCGCGCTCAAGCTAATCGGCGCGCGCGTCTACAACCGCTGCACCGGCGAGATCCTGGTCTCGAAGCCGCCGTCGACCGGGTTCGCCGATCGCCCGCCGCCCGGGCACCAGGATCCGGCCTGCGCCCGCGCCGGACAGCCGCAGCCGATGACCGACGAGGAGCTGGCGGCCGACCGCCGCCCCGACGAGCTCTCCAAGGTGGCCATCAACGACGTGATGGAGAAGATCCGCCCCAGGTTCTACGACTGCTACCAGCAGTTCCACATCCCGGGCGCGCTCGTGCTGAGCTACGTCGTGGGCGGCAACGGGACGGTGCAGTCGGTGCAGGTCGGATCGACTTTCGCCGGGACGCCGACCGGCTCCTGCGCGATGGAGGTGGCCAAGGACATGCGCTTCCCCGCCTTCAAGAAGGAACGGCAGGAGTTCAAGTACCTGTTCTTCTTGCGCCGCGCCGATCTGCCTCGCTGATCAACGGCGGCGCGGCCGCGCGCAGAGCCCGACCAGCGCCAGCAGACAGAGCACGCCGAAGAGGTCGCCCACGCGGCGGTAGAGGCCGCCGCCCGGCAGCATCGCCAGGTCGACCAGCAACGTGGCGGGGGGCGCCGGCGGCTCGTCGGCGGGGTCGACGGATTCAGTCTTCGCCAGCACGCGGCCGGCGGCGTCGATGTGGGCGCTCACGCCGGTGTTCACGGCGCGCACCATCTCCAGGCGGTGCTCGACGGTGCGAAAGACCGCCAGCGCCAGGTGCTGATACGGCTCGGCGGTGCGGCCGAACCAGGCGTCGTTGGTGATGTTGACGAAGGCGTTGGGGCCGAGCTTGCCGACCCGGCGCGCGAACGACGGCAGGATGTCCTCGTAGCAGATGAGCGGCCCCAGCTTGAAGTCGCCCGCCGCCGTGTGCAGCGGGAACGACGCCGGCTCCGAGCCGCGGCTGAAGTTCGACGCCTCGGGGAAGACCTTCGTGAACCAGGGGATCTGGTCGTAGAACGGAATGTACTCGCCGAACATCATGAGGAAGACCTTGTCGTAGCTCCCGGTGACGTTCCCCGCCGCGTCCATCATGAGCGCCGTGTTGTAGGGGTACCGGTCGGCGCGTTTGTCCGACGGGCCGACTGCCCGCGTGACGGCGCCGAACAGGAGCGGCGTGTCGAACCCGCGCCGCACCATCCGCCCGTCGTCGAGCGGGAAGTCGTGCGCGAACGTCCGCGGCAGCGTGTACGGGTACGACGACTCGGGCCAGACGACCAGCTCGGCGCCGGCGCTCTCGAGCTCGGCCGAGGCGCGCTGGTGCAGCGCCAGGAGGCGCGCGAACTCGGCGGGATCCCACTTCTCGAGGATGCCGACGTTCGCCTGCACGAGACCGGTCCGCACCTTGGGCGCCGCGGCCCGGCGCGCGTCGACCTCCCGCATGCGGAGCGCGCCGTAGCCGAGGTCGGCGACGATCAGCGCCCCGGCGACGATCAGGCCGCGCCAGGCGGGCCCTCCCAGCGCGCGCCGGTCGAAGCGCCGCGACCCTGCGAAGACCGCGTCGGCGACCGCGCCCGCGAGCGCCAGCATGAGCGCGGTGACGCCGAGCGGCCCGGTGAGGTCGGCGATCTGGATGACCGCCGGGACGAACGCCTGCGAGATCCCCAGGTAGTAGGGGAAGATCTGCGGCATCAGGAGCTCGACGACCACCATCACCAGCGGCGCCAGCAGCGCGAGGGGCGCCCGCGTCCGCCCCCAGGCCCGCCGCAGGCCCCAGGAGAAGAAGGCGAACGCCAGCGCTTGATAGCCGATGAGCAGCGCCATGATCGGCAGCGCCTCGATGGCGGCCATGTGCCCGAACCGCTCGAGCAGCCCGTCCATCCAGTAGAAGCCGCCGGTGTTGGCGAGGGCGCCGGTCAGCCAGCCGTAGAGAAAGGCACGCCTCGGCGTGGAGGCGACGCGCGCCACATAGATCTGCGGCACCGTCGCGATCCACATGAGCGGCCAGAGGCCGTAGGTGGGGACCGCCAGGAAAAGCAGGGCGCCCGCCAGCAGCGAGAGCCCCAGCCGTAGACCGACCACGCGCATCGAGGCCCACTGTCATAGCGCAGCTCCCCTCCCCCGCGCACCTTCGGCGTCGTGATAGCCTCCCGGGGGATGCGGTTGCGGGGGTTGCTCATCGGCCTCGTCGTCGCGCCGGCGCTGGCTTGCGGGGGCGGCGCGACCGTCCCGCCGCCCGGCCCCACCGACGCCGCCGCCGGCTCATCCGGCGCGGCGGGCGGCGCGGGCCGCGCGGGAGCGGGCGGTGGCGCCGGCGCGGCGGGCGCCGGTGGCGTGGCCGGGCGCTCGGGCGCGGCGGGCACTGGCGGTGCCGCTGGTGCCGGCGCGGGCGGCGGAGCCGGCGCAGCGGGCAGCGCGGGGACGACGGGGGGCGGAAACGCCGCAGGATCCTCCGGACGCGACGGGGGCACCGACGCGTCCGTCATCACCTGCGATCCGCTCCAACAGACGAGCTGCCCCTCCAACGAGCGCTGCGCCTGGGTCGCCATCAGCCCGACCACCGGCTACGCCGCCTGTCTCGCTGACGGCACGGTCGCCGAGGGGGGCGCCTGCGCAGCCGGCGCCTACGGCGCGGCGACCGGGTTCGACGACTGCCAGCGTGGGCTCGCCTGCGCCAACGGCCAGTGTCAGCCGATCTGCAAGACCTCGCCCGACAGCTGCGGCGCCCACTTCGTCTGCACCAACTACTCGAGCGTCTTCTCTTCCAACGGCATCACGTTCGCCGGCGTTTGCGCGCCGACCTGCAACCCGCTCACCCAGGCGCGCGACTACGACGGCGCCCCCGCCTGCGGCAGCCCGGCACCCGCCACGCCCGCGCTCGGCTGCTTCGGCAAGACCGTCTTCACCTGCTCGAAGGTGGTCTACCCGAACAACAAGTCGGACGCGCCGGCGGCCGGTCCGAGCAGCGGCGGCGCCTTCCTGAACGGCTGCGCGCCCGGCTATTTGCCGCTGCTCCAGGCGTCGACCGGCAGCACCGAGACCATCTGCGTCGCGCTCTGCCAGCCGGGTCCCGCCTCCCAGGCTGCGCCCGCCAACGCAGGCGGCACCAGCCCGGCCACCTGCGCCGCCGCCGGCGCCGCCCCGCCGCACGAGTGTCGCTACTGGTGGTGGCTGGAAAATACGGCCTCTCTTTCGTTCCCCGACCCGCTCAGCAACGCCGTCGGTTTCTGCCTCGACTACACGAAGTACACCGGCAACAAGAGCGGCGCCGGCACGACCCCCTACCCGAGCTGCACGGCGCTGTCGCCGACGGCGCACAGCTACGACGCCACCCTCACCGACGCGCAGTACTGGGGCTGCGAGCCCTACCCGGTACCGTCTGCCAGGGACGCGGGTCCCGGCTAGAGCTAAAGGTCATATCGCAGCAGCCGCGCCTCGAGCGGGCCGTTCCAGAGCCTGTGCGAGACGCCGGGCTTGCGCCGGATGGCGCGCTCGATCGCCGGGTTGCCGCTGAGGACGATCACCCGCCAGCCGGCGAGCCGCTCGAACGCGCGCCCCATCGCCCGGTAGAGCGCCTCCAGGTCCGCGGGCCGCAGGCGCTCGCCGTAGGGCGGGTTGGTGGCGACGGTGCCCCGCGGCCAGCGCCGTTCCAGCGTCGCCACGTCGGCTTGCTCGAACACGATCCCGTCGTCGACCGACGCGGCGGCGGCGTTCTGACGCGCGGCCGTCAAGGCCTTGCCGTCGGTGTCGGCGCAGACGATGGGCGGCCACTCGCCCGCGACGGCGGCGCGCGCGGCGGCGTCGGCCTCGGCGCGCAGCCGCGGCAGCGGGGCCAGCGCCTCCGGCGTCAGCGTCGGCCAGCGCTCGAACCCGAACCGCCGGCGCAGCCCGGGCGCGATCCCGCGCGCGGCCAGCGCGTGCTCGATGGCCAAAGTTCCCGAGCCGCACATCGGGTCGACGAACGGCGCCTCCCCGTCGGCCCCGCCCAGGAGCAGCGCCGCCGCCGCCAGCGTCTCCTTGAGCGGCGCCTCGACCATGGCCACGCGGTACCCGCGCCGGTGCAGGGGCTCGCCGGCCAGATCGAGGAACAGGCCCGCCTTCCCGGCCGCCAGGTGCAGGACGATGCCGACGTCGGGGGACTTGGTGTCGACATCCGGGCGCGCCCCCAGCGCGTCGCGGAGGGCGTCGGCCACGGCATCCTTCACCTTGAGGGCGACGAACCCCGAATGGGTCAGGGCCGGCGTGTCCCGGACACTCGCGTGGACGGCGAAAGCGCTCTGGGCGGTCAGCCAGTCGGTCCAGCGGACCGCGCGCGCGCCGGCATACAGGCTCGCCGCATCGGGCGCATCGAACGTGGCAAGCTCGACCAGGACCCGCACGGCCACGCGCGCGTGGAGACAGACGCGCATCCCCATCTCGAGCGGCCCTTCGAACCAGACGCCGCCGTGATCCCCTTTGGCCCCGGCGATGCGCATCGCCGCGATCTCACGGCGTAAAGCCCCTTCCGTCCCGCGGGCGCACGTAACGAAGAAACGAAACACGCGGGGCAATCTACGCGCCGGCCGGGCCCAAAACGAGCCGGATCGACGAACGAGCGTGGGCCAAGGCTGAGCCGAACGCCAGCGTCAAGGCGGCACACACATTTGCCGATAAAGGGCACGATATGCGATAAAGATCTACGATCAGTGATAGTAGGCGCTTGAAATAAGACCGGGACGTGACGTCAGCGTGGCTCGGGAAACGATCACCTTGGGAGGAGCCGTGACAATGAGATCTGTTCGAACGTCTGCCCTTGCCCTCGCGGCTGCATTGGCAATCGGCGGCTGCGGCCCGGCCGGCGTCGAGCGGCCGCCGCCCCGCTCCGCCCAGCGCGCCGCCGCCACGCCGGCCCCGACACCGCCTGCCGCGACCGCGACCGCGACCGCACCGAAATCGCTCTACGATCGCCTGGGAGGCAAGCCCGCGATCGAAGCGGTGGTCGGCGAGTTCATCGGCCGCGTGGCCGCCGACAAGCGGATCAACGGCCGCTTCATCAACACCGACATCACGCGGCTCAAGGGGCTGCTGGTCGACTTCGTCTGCGCCGCCACCGGCGGCCCCTGCAAGTACGAGGGGCGCGACATGCACACGACGCACGCCGGCTTCCAGATCGTCGACGCCGAGTTCGACGCCCTGGTCGAGGACCTCGCGGGCGCGCTGGCCAAGTTCAACGTCCCCGCGCGCGAGCAGAACGACCTTCTGGGGGCGCTGGGGCCGCTCAAGCCCCTGATCGTCAACCCGCCGCCGCCGGAAGCCGGGGCCCACGATCCCAAGCTGGCCGAGGCGGCCGGCAAGCTCGTCGCGGAGCTCCGCCAATCGGGCGCCGCTCAACCGGCTGACCTGCTCGAGCTGGCGGTGACGGCCAGGGTGCGCGGCCAGCGCTCGTACGCGGAGATCCTCTACAGCGCGGCCGAGCGGCAACTGCCCGAAGGGAAGCTGGCGGCGCTCAATCCGCTGTTTCGCGAAGGGGCCCCCGAGCGGATCACGACCGAGCTGAAGAAGATGCCGGAGAACACGGCGCCGCAGCCGAAGACCGCCGTCGGCGGCTCTGACGAGGACAACCCCGAGGCGAAGCCCCTCCGGGGCTCGCTGGTGGGCACGATGCGCATCGAGGGGGGCGAAAAAGAGCTGGGGGTCATCGCGCTCGAGCCGATCGGCGGCAAGAAGGCCAAGCGCAAGCCCAAGCAGCGGGTGATGGAGCAGCGCGACCGTCAGTTCGCGCCCCGTTTGCTCGCCATTCCCGCCGGCTCGACGGTATCGTTTCCGAACTTCGATCCGGTGTACCACAACGTGTTCTCGCTCTCGCCGGCCCGCGCCTTCGACCTCGGCATCTACAAGAACGGCGAGTCGCGAGACGTGACCTTCGAGAAAGAAGGGATCATCCGGCTCGGCTGCAACCTGCACGCGAACATGACGGCGCACGTGGTGGTGGTGGCCGCGCCCCACTACACGGTGAGCGAGCCGGGCGGGCGCTACAAGTTCAAGAGCCTCGCGCCCGGCAAGTACAAGCTGCGCGCCTGGGCCGAGGACAGCACCGAGCCAGTGACCAAGACGATCGAAATCAAAGAGGGCGAGAACACCCTCAACCTCGACGTCCCGCGCGGTGCCGCTGCGGGGCTGGGAACGGACAAGTTCGGGCTTCCACGTGGGAAGGCGCCTTAGCCCACTCATCGCCGGAATCGGCCTCATCGGGGCGCTGGCCTGGTTCGGGTTGGGGTCTCGCGGACAAACCCCCACCAGCGGGCCCGACACCGCGCCGCTCGCCGCCGACGTCGCTGCGCGCCTGCGCGAGACGCTTGCCGGCGTGCAAGCGCGCGCCGACACGCTGGCGCAGCTGCCCCGCCTGGGCCTGGCGGTGGCGACCGACGAGCGAACGGTCCGCGATCTGACGACCGACGAGCTGGCCTTCCGGACCAAGCGGGGCGAGCACATCGAGATCGCGCAGATCGCGCGAAGCAACGGTCACGACGGCGCCGTGCACTCGCTGCTGCGGCTCCCCGACGACAAGCTGCCGCTGGCGATGGCCAGCCTCGGGCCGCACCTGATGGTCGCCGACGGCCGCGTGCAGGTCGTGGTCTACGTTTCGGTCACGCCGCGCGACCGCACCGACGAGCTGCGCGGCGCGCTCGCCGTGGCGCAAGCGCCCGACTTCACCTCCTTCGGCCCGCGCCTCGACGAGCTGGGGCTCACGGCCAAGATCGAGGTCGCCGGCAAAGCGGCGGCGCTGATGGGCGGCGAGGCCCCCGCCGGCGCGCCCGGGTCGCCCATTCCGCTGGCCACCGCCGCGCCCGAGGCGACGACGTTGGCGTTCGTCGGCGGCCTGACTGGCAGCTCGCCCCGCGGTGGGCGACCGATCGTCGGCCCGCTGGTGCTCCTGCTCGTCGCGCTGGCCGGCGCCGCCGCGCTCCGGGGCCGGGCCGAGGCGCCGCTCCCCGCGCCCGCGCCCGCGGCGCCAGCCGCCGCCGTGCCGAGCTCTCCGCATAGATCGCGCCCCGTCGCCGAGCCGCCCGTGGGGGCCAACCCAGCGTTCGACCGACCCGCGCCCTCCAGGGCCGCGTCGCCAGCGCCCCCCTCCGGCGCTGTCCCCGCCGCGCCCGCACCAGTCCGACCGATCCAATCCGGGCCCGTGCCGGCAACGACGCCGTCGGGCGGCGTGCGCGTGCCGCCCGCGCGTCCGCCGAGCGTCCCGCCCCTCCCCCCGGCGGCGCCGATGGAGATGGCGCGCGCAGGCAGCGGCCCCACGCCCGCGCCCGACGCGTTCGACGATGAGCCCACGCAGGCGCCGGAGCCGTTGCGCCCGATTTCAGCCGCCAGGGAGCCGTCCCGCCCGATCTCGATAGCCCGGAAGCCGACGCCCGCGCCGCATCTCCCCCCGCCCGCGCCGCACCTGCCGCCGCCGGCACCTCAGCTTTCGGCAGCGGCGCACCTCCCGCCCGCGGCGCCACGGCCGGCACGCCCCCGCACGGCATCGCAGCCACCCCGGCCCGGAGTCACCACCCTGCCCAGCTGGTTGTTCGAGGTCGCCGCCAGCGAGGAGCGCCCGACCAGCCCCGTCCGCGCCTCGATTCCGGCGGAGGAGGACACGCTCGGACGCGAGTACCGCGCGCTCTACGCCGAGTTCATCAACATGCGCCGGACCTGTCGCGAGTCGGTCGACAACCTCGACGCCGA
>DATNDC010000122.1:0-20011 GCA_035607055.1 Polyangia bacterium | reverse complement strand
ACCCGCCGCAAGAGCTCCTCGGAGGTGTGCTGATCCTTGGCCGCCCCCGGCGTCCGCCCCGACGGGAAGAGCTGCCGGCCGGTGAGCAGCTCCCAGAGAATGATGCCGGTGGCGTAGAGGTCGGTGCGGCCGTCGATCTTCTCCCCGCGCGCCTGCTCGGGGGACATGTAGCTGACCTTGCCGTAGATGATCCCGGGCGCGGTCTTCTCGATCTTCAAGGTGGACGAGGCGAGCCCGAAGTCGGTCAGCTTCACCTCGCCGCTGTACGAGAGCAGGACGTTGGGGGGCGAGACATCTCGGTGCACCAGCTTGATGTCGCCGAAGTTGTGCGCGTAGTAGAGACCGCGCGCCATCTCGCGCGCCAGGTGCGCCGCCACGTCGACCGGGAAAGCGATCCCCTTCTTGGCGCAGCGATTCCAGGTGGCGCGGAGATCGCGTCCCTCGACGTAGTCCATCGCCAGGTAGATCTCGCCCCCCGCCTGCCCCGAATCGAACACCGGCACCAGGTTCCCGTGCGAGAGGCGCACGACGACCTTCGCCTCGTCACGAAAACGTTGCAGGTACTCCTTGTCCGCCAGGTGCGGGAGCACCGTCTTGATCACGCACAGCTTGGCGCTCTCCTGCGGTCCCGAGAGCGCGAGATAGAGCGCGCCCATGCCGCCCCGAGCGAGCGGCTTCAAGAGCACGTAGGGGCCGAACCGGCGCGGAAATTCGTTCATGTCGCGAGGCCGCGTCGCCGGAAGGCTCGGCGGCAGCGCCCCCCCGCGGGGCGCGAGCCGTTGGGCCTCTTCTTGGGTGGGCGATCTTATCAGGTTGACGCTCCTCGCATAACTTTCGTCCGGGCGACTACGGACACGGATATCGCCTGTTTGTGCAGGTTTGTAATCGACCAGACCCCAATACTTCTAAAGGAGCTGCCTCCGACATGTGGTCGGATGCCTACCCAGTCTCCCCGCAGGTGCGAGGCGCAGCAAAAAAGGCGAAGATGGCGGCCGAAGATGGCGGCTAAGGAACGACCAGAAAAATGAGGCCCCTCCCCCCCCTCGCGCTTCGCTGAGCCGGCACATGGCCTCTCGCTATCTCCTGGTCATCGACGACAGCCCGACCGTGCAGAAGGTCGTCGAGCTGGCGCTCTCGGCGGTCGGGCACCGGGTGGTGGCCGCCGCCGACGGCGACGCGGCGCTGGCGCTGGTGCGCGACCAGGGCGCCCCCCCCGATCTCATCCTGCTCGACGGGGTCATCCCCGGGCGCGACATGGTCGACTTCTGCCGCCGGCTGACCGACGTCCCGGCGCTGGCCCGCGTCCCCGTGGTGGTGATGGGCGGGCGCGGCCAAGCCGCCGACCTCGAGGAGCGATTCGCGCACGCCTCCAACGTCCGCGACACGATCGCCAAGCCGTTCTCGCCCGAGGCGCTGCAAGCCGTGGTCGGGCACGTGGTCGCTCCCCCGCCCGCCGGCGAAACGGCCGTGGCGGAGGCGCTCTCCCGCTCAGCCGGGCCGGGCGAGGCCGCGCTCGCCGAGGCGCGCGCGTTCGGCGCGGGGGGACAGGTGCTGGCCGGCGATCTGGCGGCCATCTCGCTCAGCCAGATCTTCGAGCTTCTGGCCGAGCAGCAGCACTCGGGGACGCTGCGGGTGCTGAACACCGAGACGGGCGCCCGCATCGAGGTCTACTTTCACGGCGGGCGGGTCGACTTCGCGGCGGCGGTGGGCGTGGCCGAGGAGTTCCTGATCGGCCGCTTCGCCGTGGAGACGGGGGACGTCACGGCCGACGCGCTCACCCGGCTGCTCCAGGACCGCGCGCGCGCCAGCGGCCCGCTGCCCCTGTTCGGCGCCGATCTCCTCGCCCGGGGGCTCATCAGCCAGCCGGCGCTGGGGCTGGCGATGTCCCGCCAGACCAGCGAGCTCGCCTACGAGACGCTGCGCTGGCGCGCGGGATTCTTCCAGTTCCGCCTCGGCGCCCTGGCCCCGGCCGCCGCGCGCGAGGCGCGTCTCGCGCTCAACGTCGACCGGATGCTGCTCGAGGGATACCGGCGCGTCGACGAGTGGCAGGTGATCGAGCGCGAGATCGCCGACCTCGACGAGGTCTTCATCCGCAACGAAACGAAGATAGCCGAGCTCCCCCGCGGGACCGTCACGCGCGAGGAGCTCGGCGTGCTCGAGGAGATCGACGGCCGCCAGAGCGTGCGCGACATCGTCCGCAAGCTGCGCCTGGGGTCGTTCGACGTCTCCAAGATCTTCTTCCGTTTCCGGCGCGCCCGCCTGATTCGCCGCCGGGTCCCGCCGACGGCCCTCTAGGGACGCGATCGTTCGGCCGGTCAGCCGGCGCTGGCGGCGGCGCCGCCGGTGGGGGCGTCGGAGCGTTGCAGCTTGTAGCCCATCCCACGGACAGACTGCAGTCGCTCGCCGAGCTCGCCCAGCTTGGCGCGCAGGTTGAGGACGTGCGTGTCGACGGTGCGGACCCTCCCGACGTGGCGGTAACCCCAGACGCGGGAGAGGAGCTCCTGTCGGGTGAAGACCCGGCCGACCCGGTCGACCAAGAAGCGCAAAAGCTGGAACTCGTAGGGGGTGAGCCCCAGCGAGCGCCCTCCCTCGTACGCCTGCCGCATCTCGCAGTCGAGGGTGACGTCGCCGTAGCGGACCTGCAAGGGCGCGCCGGGCCGCTTGTCGCGCGCCTGCAGCTGGCGCAGGCGGGCGGCCAGCTCGTCGGCGCTGATCGGGAGCAGGATGAAGTCGTCGGCGCCCATCTCGGGGTCGAGGCCGGAGACCCGGCCGACCTCGAGACAGAGCAAGATCCGCGTGGCCACCAGATCGGGTCGCTGCCGGAGCCGCTTGATCGCGTGACGGCCGATCTCCAGGTGCTCGCCGGCCTCGACGACCGCCACGTCGACGACGCCGTTCAGGGACTCGATCTCGGCCAGGTCGTAGCCGACGACGGTGACGTTATGGCCCAGTCCCCGCAGCAGCGCGGCCGGCGACTCGGACCGCGACTGGCTGCGCTCGGGGTCGAGGGTGACCACGATAGCGCGCAAACCGGAGCCGACGAGCCGCATGTATGAACCGTCCACGAGGAAATTCGATGAACACATTCAACCTACGACACCGTCGGTTAACTGCGCGTTTCGGCGACGCACATTGTTTGTAAACGCGCGCCCCGCCGTGCCCACATGTCGCACCGTCGAAAAACGGGCAAGACCCGATTCGATCGCGTGAGGGCCCGACGCCCGGGCAAGACCTGATTCGATCGCGTGAGGGCGCGACGGCTTTGCCGGCGCGACCTCGTCGCGGGAGGTCGCAGGAACCCTCCCAGGGTTCCTGATTTAATAGACCGGCCAGCGGTGGGGGAGGAAGTACTCCTCGTAGACTCGCAGCGCGTAGCGGTCGGTCATCCCGGTGATGAAGTCGGCGACCGCGCGCGGCAGGCCGTCGGACTCCGGAATTCCCTTGGGCCAGTGGCGGGCCCGGAACTCGTCGGGGTGGGCGTGGAAGTAGGCCCACAGCTCGCTGATGATCCGCTGCGCCTTCTCGAACTCGCCCCGGATCTCCGGGCGTTCGTAGACGGTCTCGTACAAGAAGTCCCGCAGCGCGATGAGCGCGTCGAGGACCTCGTCGGTCATCCGGATCTGGCGCTTCTCCTCGAGGCGTGAGGCCGACACCATGTCGCCCACCATCCGCGCGATCCGCTCGCCGTGGGTGCGCCCCAGCGTGTCGAGGATCGCCGCCGGTACGCTGGTCGGGTCGACCACCCGCCCGCGGACCGCGTCGTCGAGGTCGTGGTTCACGTAGGCGACGATGTCGCTGATGCGGACGATCTGCCCCTCGAGGGTCATGGCCATCAGGTTGGGGTTGTCCGAGATGATGTGTCCCTTGCCCTTGGAGTGCTTGAGGATCCCGTCCCGCACCTCGATGGAGAGGTTCAACCCCTGCCCCTCCCGTTCGAGCTTCTCCACCACCCGCAGCGACTGCTTGACGTGGTGGAACCCGTCCGGCATCAGCTTGGCCAGCACCTTCTCGCCGGCGTGGCCGAACGGGGTGTGTCCGAGGTCGTGCCCCATGACGATCGCCTCGGTGAGCGACTCGTTGAGGCCGAGCGCGCGGGTCACCGTGCGGGCGATCTGCGCCACCTCCAGCGTGTGGGTGATGCGCGTGCGGTAGTGGTCCCCCTCGGGCGCCAGAAAGACCTGCGTCTTGCCCGCCAGCCGCCGGAACGCCTTGGAGTGAATGATGCGGTCGCGATCGTGCTGGAAGATCGGCCGCGTCGGGTCGGGGGGCTCCGGGCGATCGCGCCCCTTGCTGGCGCGGCTCTTCTGGGCGAACGGCGAGAGGACCTTCTCCTCGTCGTCTTCCAGCTTTTCCCGGATGGTGGTCATCGCCCCTTCTTCTTCGGTTTACCCCGCGGCCGGTTGCTCCGCCCGTCCCGTTTTTCGTGGCGCCCGGGCCGGTGCGCGCCCGGCTTGCCGCGCTCCGGTCTCCGCTCGCGGCGGCGCTTGTCGCCGCGCGCGAAGTCGCGGCCCCGGTGGCGCGCCAGGTGATCGGCCAGCGCGAAGTCGATCTTGCGCCGCACGACGCTGACCGACTGCACCTCGACGCGCACGCTGTCGCCGAGCGCGAAGGCCTGCCCCGAGCGGCGCCCCACCAGCCGGCAGGCCGGCTCGTCGAAGGTGTAGTAGTCGTCGGAGAGCGCCTCGATGCGGACCAATCCCTCGACGAACGGATCGTCGATGGTGACGAAGATGCCGAACCCGGTTACGCCGGAGATGACGCCTTCGAGGACGTCGCCCACCTTGTCGCGCAGGAAGAACGCCCGGTAGAGGTCGACCACCTCGCGCTCGACCTCCATCGCCGCGCGCTCCGAGAACGAAGACTCGGCGGCCATCTTCTGCAGTCCCAGGCGGTCGGGGACCGGCGCGACCGCCGGCGGTTTGAAGCCGCCGGCCGGCTTCTTGAGGGCGGCGAGCCGCGACTTGAGAAGGCGGTGGACGATCAGGTCCGGGTAGCGCCGGATCGGCGAGGTGAAGTGCAGGTAGTCGGCCGAGGCGAGCCCGAAGTGGCCGATGTTGACCACGTCGTAGGTCGCCTGCTTGAGCGACCGCAGCAGCTGAAAGGAAAGCGCCTTCTCCGCCGGGTGGCCGCGCAGCTTGTCGAGCACGCGCTTCAAACCCTTCGGCGTGCGCGCCTCGTCGACGTCGACGGCGATGCCGTAGTTCTCGGCCAGCACCGCGAACTCCTCCAGCCGGTTGCGATCGGGGGCGTCGTGGATCCGCCAGACGGTCTCCTCACCGCGCTCCTGAAAGCTGGCGGCGACCGCCTCGTTGGCGGCCAGCATGAACTCCTCGATCATCGAGTAGGCCTGCCGCTCGCCCGGATCGCGCCGCGATTTGCGGATGGCGCGCACCAGGCGCGGGTCGTCGTGATCGAGCTCGACGAACGGCTCCGGCAGGTCGAAGTCGAGCGCCCCGCGTTCGAGCCGCTGCGCGCGCAGCTGCCGCGCCAGCGCATCCATCGAGCGGAGCGCTGGTAAAAAGGGCTCGTACTTCTTCCGCTTGCCCCGCGTGTCGCCCGAGAGCGCCGCCGCCACGCCCGGATAGTCGAGGCGCGCCTGGGAGTGGATCACCGCGGCCATGTACTCGCGGTCGACGATCTGGGCGTGCTTGTCGAGGTCGATGCGCACCACCATCGCCAGCCGGTCCTCCTCGGGCACCAGCGAGCACATCCGCGCCGAGAGCGGCTCCGGGAGCATGGGGATGGCGCGACTCGGCAGGTAGATGCTGCAGCCGCGCCGGCGCGCCTCGACGTCGATGGGCGACCCTTCCCGCACGTAGTGCGAGACGTCCGCCACCGCCACCCAGAGCCGGCTTCCCCCGTGCGGCAGCTTCTCGATCGCCACCGCGTCGTCGAAGTCGCGCGCCGTCTCGGGGTCGATGGTGGTGAACGGCACCTCGCGCAGGTCGGCGCGGTCGACGCGATCGGCGAGCGAGAGCGTCTCGCCGAAGCCGGCCGCGATCCGTTCGACCTCGTCGGGGAACGCCTCCTCGACGTCGGCGCAGGCCAGCACCTTCTCGACCTCGGTGCGCGGGTCGTCGGGGTCGCCCAGCACCTTGAGCACCTTGGCCTCGAGCGGCCCGTCGGGGACGTCGGGGTAGCGGGTGATCTCGGCGACGACGGCGATGCCGTCCTTGGCCTCGGGGATCGACCCCGAGAGCGAGACGACGCCCGAGATGCGCGGGTCGTCGGGCTGCAGCACCTGGTGCCGCCCGCGCCGCTGCAGCTGGCCGGTGATCTTGGCGCGGCCGCGCGCGATCACGCGCGTCACCCGCCCCTCGACGCCGCGCACGGCCTGCCAGGCCTCGATCTCGACGGTGTCGGCGTCCATCGCGGTGCCGCGGTTGCGGGCCGAGACGTGCACGTCCTCTGATTTGTCGTCGGGGACGACGAAGCCGTACCCCACGGGGTGGATCTTGATTCGCCCGGTCAGCGTCCGGACCGGGAGGCCCGAGAACGAGATCGTGGGACGCAAATGTGGATTGTCCGGATTGTCCAATGTGTCTTTCTTCTAAGGTTTTCCGAGGGGTGGCAACCCGCTCGGCGCGCGCAGCGCGTAGAGCTTGCGGTCGTCCGACCCCACGAAGATGGTGCCATCCGCCGCCAGCGTCGGCGAGCTGTCGACGTCGCCGCCGAGCTCGACCGACCAGCGCAGATGGCCGTCCGGCTCGAGACAGTAGAGGCGGTCGTCCTGCGAGCCGAACAGGACGGCGCCGGTCGCGTCGACCAGAGGCGACGAGACGATGCGATCGCCGGCCCGGAACGACCAGGCCAGCGTGCCGTCCAGGTGGACGGCGTAAAATTGAGCGTCGAACGAGCCGACGTAGATGATGCCGTTTCCGACGGCGGCGGAGGAGCGGATGTCGGCCCCGGTGGTGAAGGCCCAGTGGAGCACCCCGTCCGGGCCGAGCGCGTACAGCTTGTGGTCGTCGGAGCCGACGTAGATCGTCCCGTCGTCGCCGATGGCGGGCGCCGGCTCGATGTCGGCCGCCGCCCGGAAGTCCCAGCGCTTCTCGCCGTTGGGGGCGATGGCGTAGAGGGTGTTGTCCTGGCTCCCCGCCACCACCGTCCCGTCGGGGAGCAGGGCCGGCGCCGACGAGACGTGCCCGTTGGTGACGAAGTGCCAGCGCAGCGTCCCGTCGGGGTTGATGGCGTAGATCCCGTCGCCGCCCGTGTAGATGACGCCGTCGGGGCCGACCGTCGGCCCGGCGTCGACGTCGCAGCGGCTGGCCTCGGGTCCAATCCCGACCCGCTGCGGGCAGGCGCCGAGCTGTACGATCCAGCGCGGCTTTCCGTCGGCCGGCGTCAAGGCGTAAAGGTGATCGTCGTCGGAACCGATGTACGTGGTGCCGTCGTGCGCCACGGCGGGCGAGCTGAAGATGATGTCCCCCGTCGCGTACGACCACTTGAGCGTCCCGTCCCGAGCGACGGCGTATACCTTGTTGTCCTGGGAACCGACCAAAATCGAGCCGTCGCCGGCGATCGCCGGGGACGACACGATGGGGCCGCCCGTGGTGAAGACCCACCAGATGCTCGGCTTGGCTGCCGGCAGGGCGAACGGCGAGCGGCCGCGGTGGGCCGGTCCGAAGCGGAACATCGCCTGCGCCGGCTCGATGGCGTACTGGGGAAGCGGCAGCGGACCCGCCGCCCCCTCGCGTCCCACCCCGGAGGCGCGCGACGCGGAGGCCGGCCAGACGCAGTGCCCGGCGTCGCACAGCCGGTTGAGCTTGCAGTCGTGGTCGCTGGCGCAGGGCACCGCCTCGACGTGGGCGCAGCCGAACGGCGCGAGGCCGAGGCAAGAGAAGGCGAACGCGAGAGCGAGAAGACGAGAAGCCGGGCGAGAGCTCACCGGCGCGGAACGAAACGGTCTGATGGCGCAAGGTTAAGGCAAATTGGAAAAGGCGCAAGACCGTCTGTTACGCTCCGCCGTCGTGAGGATCATCGCCCGCTTGCTGGTGGCGCTGGCGACGATGACCGCCGGGTGCAAGAAACACCAGCCCCCGAAGCCGGCCCCCACCGCGACGGCGACCGTCGCCGTCGCCGCGCCGGGACCGCCCCCGGCGCCGCCCGCGCCGGCGGCCTACCCCGACCGCCACTACCGCCACGTGGTGATCATCAGCGAGGACGGCTTACGGCCCGACGCGCTGATGGACGTGCTGCCGCCGGTCCACGCCGAGCTGATGAAGCGCGCCGCCTATTCACTGACCGCGCGCACGATCCGGCGCGCCTCGACGCTGCCGTCGCACGCCGCGATGCTGTCGGGCTTCGACGTCAAACAACACGGGCTCTACTGGAACTCCTGGCACCCGGATCGCGGCTGGATCCAGGTCCCCACCATCTTCGACGAGGCGGAGCAGCACGGCGGCACCACCGCCGCGTTCGTCGGCAAGAAGAAGCTGGAGCACATCGCCCATCCTGGCTCGGTCGACTACTTCTCGCGCCCCGGCTACTACTGCAAGAAGGTCGTCGCGCAAGCGGCCGACTACCTGGTGAAGAACCGCCCGCAGATCGAGTTCATCCACTTCTCCGACCCCGACGACCTCGGCCACTCCGATGGCTGGATGTCGAACTCACAGTTCGAAGCCGTGCGCCACACCGACAAGTGCCTGCGCACCCTGCTCGATGCCACCGCCGCCTCGGGCCTGGACCGCGACACCCTCTTCATCCTCTCGGCCGATCACGGCGGCCACGGCCACAACCACGACGGCAAGATCAAGGAGGACCGCCTCATCCCCTGGATCGCCTGGGGCCCGGGCGTCCGCGCCGGCCATCGCATCACCGCGCCGATCAGCACGGTCGACACGGCGGCCACTGCCCTGTGGGCGCTGGGATATCCGAATACCCCCGGGGCGATCGGACATCCGGTCATGGAGGCCTTCGATCCGGCCACCTTACCGTCGGCAGCGGGGCCCGATCCCTCGCCCGTTTCCCATCCGAACGTCCACCCGCTCTGACCTGGCCTCCTCCAGGTGCCAGCCGTGGCCGGGTTGGATCGCGATCGCCCCGGAGGTCGGGCGGGCGAGGTTCGAGGCCGCACGAAGCGCGGTTCACGTTCGCCCGTCGCGGTGATCAGTGCCGGGACGGCCCGACCCTAAAGCAAAAGCCCGCGCCTCGATTGAGGACGCGGGCTCGAGGATTCGAAGAAGGGCCGAGGGGCCGGGCCGAAGACCCAGGCCCTAGAAGAAGTTGAGGGCGAAATTCAGCCCCCAAGTGGACGTGGTCTGGTCGGTGCCGTTGGTGTTGAAGTGGGCCCCGGTGCCCGTGAACTCGACGTCGAACGACCAGTTCCAACCCTGGATCAGCTCGTACCCGAGGCCGCCCATCGCCGCCGCGCCCCATTGGGTCGGGAAGGTGTCCTGAATGGCGTCCGCGATTCCGAACCCACCCTTCAGGAAGAATCGCTGGGTGGCAAAGACCTGCAGCGCGATGAGGTTCGCCGTCTGCGAGACCGTCGAAAATTTGTAGCTCGCCGCCGTCCCCTCCACGTCCCACAACAGCAATAGACCGGGACGCAACCCGAAGCCGAGACGGAAGGTGTAGGAGAGGCCGTTCGCGCTCGCCCGCTGCTGCGACCACTGGTCGAAGAAGTTGATCCCGCCGAACCCGATGCCGCCGCCCAGAGTGAACGGACGGTAGAGCGGGTCGCGCGGCGGCGGGGCGGGCGGCGGCGTGTAGTACGCGGGCGCGGGGTAGCGGTACGGCGCGTACCGGTAAGGCCGGTACGCGTAGGGGGGCGGCGGCGGGTAGGTCGGCACCGGCGAGTACGCGGGCGGCGCGCCGTAGGCCGGCGGCGCCGCGGGCGGAACGTACCCCGGCGGCGGCGCGTAGGCCGGCGGCATCTGCGGCGGCGTGGGCGGCGGAGCCTCCGCCGCCGGAGCGGCGGGCTGTGGCGCAGGCTGTTGCGCGTGTGCCGCAGCGGTGTGAACCAGAAGGACAGTGAATCCGACGAGAAGCTTTTTCATGGTGCGAACCCCGGCCCACTTATGAATGGCCATACAGGTCAGGTTTGCAAAGCGAGAGCCAGCCCTAAAACTTGCGAATCGGTGGCTCGCCGGGGGTCAGGGCCGGAGGCCCGTGTGCCGGGACGCGGCGCACGAGCGCGAGCGCCGCGTCGTTCGTCTTGAGCTTCTTGATCAGCACCGGCACGCGCATCCCCGACTGCAGCGTCCGCCGGTGCGGCGGGTCACGCCCCGACGTCGAGCGGGCTGTCGGATCGAGCCGCCGTGACAAACGTCCCACCACTTCGATGGTGTCACCCGGAAGGATGTCGATCTCGGAGGCCCACAGCTCCCGCTGATCGATCCGCAGTCGGGTCAGGATCGGATGCTCGAGCTCGAGCAGCGTCGTGCTGTGGAACTGGACGCGCTCCTCACTGGGGAAGGGATCGAGCAGCATTCCGCCCGACACCTCGATCCAGATCGGCTCGTCGGTGCCGTCGTCGAGCAGGAAGTCGAAGGCCGTCTCGTGGAAGAAGCTCCGGCTGAGCCAGCCGGCGCCCCGGAACCGCGTGAGCGACCAGACCGCCGAGCGCCCGTCGAGCGCCGAGGCGGCCGTGCGGCGCGCGACGACCACGCCACGCACGGCGACCGACCGCGCGTCGGGGATCCCGCGCAGCTCGGAGATCCGATGCAGCCGGCGGCGCGCGATGAGGCGATGAATCCGGTTGGCCATCCGGACGCCCAGCGGACCCCAGGCCGCCGACAGCGCGGTGGCGGCGCCCGCCGCCGCGGCCGCGATGCCGAGATCGTTCGCCGCCATGGCCACCATCCCCCAGGCCGCCAGCGCCGCGGCCGCCGACGACGTCGCGGCCGTCGCGAAGCGGACGCCGCGCGGGAACGAGATCCAGCGCGCGATCGCGCCGCCCGTGCGGGTGAGGACGGGCGACTCCTCGGCGTCGACCAGATCGGTCGGGCGGCGGGAGAAACCTTCCACGAAGCGGGCCACGGCGGCCGCCAGGCGGGTCTCGACCCAGCCGGTCACGCCCGCGCGGGTCGGCTCGCCGGTGCGCTCGGCGCGACCGATGCTGGCTCGGTCCCACTCGGCGATGCGGTCGCGTTCGATTGCGGTGAGGTCGCGCTCCGACATCAGGGACCCTCTCTCTCACTACCTAAGGTCAATTTTCACACGGACCAACCCCGGATGCACTGATGATGCGCCCGATACGGATCTCCCCGAGAGGCGCCCGCAAGGTCTCCGCGGGCGGGCGCATCATAAGCGGGGCATCTGGGGTACAATCCCGATCGTTCGATGCCAGACTCCGATGGCCCGCGCGGGCCGCTGGAGGCGCTTCGCAACGCCGCCCGCGGCGGACAGGAGCGCTTCCTCGTTGCGCTCTCCGACCGTCTCGAACGCAGCCGCATCGCCGGCGCGCTCCAGAGCGAGGGGTTCGTGCTGGAGGCGGACTCGCTGACCGACGCGCTGGCCCGCCTGGCCGACGAGTCGTTCGACCTGGCGATCCTCGATCTTCCCGCCGAGCGGCTGGAGGCGCCTGCCAACGGGCGCGACCCGCTGGCCGCCTCGCGCGAGCTGCGGCCCTTCAGCGATCTGGTCCTCATCAGCGACGGCGACCCGGCGCGGAGCGGGCAGGCCTTCGCCCGCGAGGTCGCCGCCGTCCTGCCCCGGCCGTTGCCGGAGGTCGACGCGCTCCTGCGGGCGCACATCAAGCGGCTGGCCGGGTTCCGGCGGGCGCGCACCCGCGGCCTGCTGGTGCTGAACGCCTTCGCCGGCGTCAAGGACGAGCTCGCCGCCCTGGACCCCGCCCTGGCCGGCGCGCTCGCGGATCTGGCGCGCGAGGCGCGGCGCGATCCCGCGATCATCGTGCTCGGCGACGCCGAGCTGGCGGCCGCCGCCGGGGCGCGACCCGACGAGCCCAACCCCGACGCGGCCGTGGTCGACGTCGGCGCCGGCGAGGCTGTCGACGCGCGACTCGGCGAAGCGCGGCTGCGCG
The DNA here is from genome assembly GCA_035607055.1 of Polyangia bacterium. Classification (GTDB taxonomy): domain Bacteria; phylum Myxococcota_A; class Polyangia; order Fen-1088; family Fen-1088; genus JADGRB01. The sequence continues at coordinate 8,025 of DATNDC010000122.1, read as the reverse complement.
TGCCCGGCGCCGCGCTGGTGGCCGTCGACGCCGCACCCTCGCCCGAGCGGCTGGCGGCGGCGATCTACGGCGGCGCGCGCGGCTACCTCCCGCGGGCCTCACTCGAGCTTCTGGGGCGTATCGCCGCCTCGGCCGCCGCGCGCCGGCACGGCGAGTCGGCCGGGGTGCGGATCGTGGAAGCGCTGGCCCGACACGGCGTGCTCACCGGGGCCGAGCGGAAGCGCACCCCCACGCCGCCGCACGACATCGACGCGCGCCTCATCGCCGACGCCGCCACGCCCCGCCCGCACGCGGCGGTGGTCCCCACCGGCCACGAGGTCCTGGTGGTGGACGACGAGGCGGTGGTCTTGACCGTGCTGCGCGAGGCGCTCCGGCGGGGCGGCTACCGGGTCACCACCGCGGCCTCGGCGGAGGAGGCGATCGACCTCATGCACAAGCGGCGGTTCGATCTGGTGCTCACCGACAAGAACCTGCCGGGCGCCTCCGGGCTTGACGTGCTGCGCGCCGCCCGCACGTTGAACCCCGCGCCCGCCATCGTGCTCATCACCGGCTATAGCTCCTACGACTCGGCGATCGAGGCCATGGACATCGGCGCGCTCGACTACATCGAGAAGCCGATCCGCGACGTCGACGACCTGCGTTTTCGCATCCGCCGCGCGCTGTCGCGCCGGGACGAGCAGCTCTCGCGTCCCAAGCCGACGCGGATGGCCGGCCGCGCCGGGCGCGTGCTGCTGGTGGAGGTCGAGGGGCAGCGGCGGCAGCTGCTGGCCGAATACCTGGGGAAGGCCCACCACGTGACCGCGGCCAAGGACGGCGACGAGGCGCTGGCGCTGCTCAAGAGCGATCACTTCGATCTGGTGCTCGCCGATCGCCACTTGCCGGGCGTCTCGGGGCTGCGCGTGATCGAGCACGCGCAGCAGATGCTCCCGCACTGCGCCTCGGTGCTCTACACGGCCTACCCCTCGTACGACTCGGTGCAGGAGGCGTTCGCGGCGGGCGTGGACGCTTATGTGGTGCGCCCCGGCGACGATCTGAAGAAGCTGGGCGAGAAGGTCGCGGAAGCGCTCGGCGGACGGGGCGGAATTTTGTTAGGGTGAAGGGCTCCAACGGTTCGAACGCGTCCAACGCTTCAAGGCACTCATGCGCATCGCATTCACCCACAACCTGCGGCTGACCGACAGTGAGGACGAGGCGGAGTTCGACAGCGTCGAGACCGTCGACGCCATCGCGGCGGCGCTGCGGGCGGGCGGTCACGAGGTCGAGAAGATCGAGGTGACCGGCCCGGCCTCGCGGCTGGCCGCGCGCATCGAATCCTACGGACCGGATCTGATCTTCAACAGCGCCGAGGGGCGCCGCGGGCGGGCGCGCGAGGCCTTCTACCCGGCGATGTTCGAGGAGCTGGGGTTCCCCTACACCGGCTCGGACGCCTACGTCCTGACGGTCACGCTGGATAAATGGCTGACCAAGCTGGTGCTGGCCAAGCGAGGCATCGACACGCCGCGCGCTTACCTGCTCACGCCCGACGAGTTCCGCCGGCTGCGCGATCCGGGGACGCTGGGGCTGGCGCTGCCGGTGATCGTCAAGCCGAACTACGAAGGCTCGTCGAAGGGGATCGCCGACGAGGCGGTGGTGCGCGACGCGCGCGCCTTGAGCGACCTTCTTCCACGGGCGCTGCGCGCCTATCCCTCGGGCGTGCTGGTCGAGGAGTTCGTGGCCGGCACGGACGTGACCGTCCCCTTTCTCGAGGGGCGCGGCGACGACGGGGTGCTCCTGCCGGTGGACTACGTCGTCGATCCGCCGGCGCGCAGCCGCTTCAACCTCTACGACTACCGGCTCAAGTCGGCGGAGGCGAACCGGGTGGCGGTGCGCTGCCCGCCCGATCAGCCGCGCGACGTCGTCTCGCGCCTGCGCGCCATCTCCAAGATGGCGGCGCGCGCGCTGGGCATCCGCGACGTGGGGCGGATCGACTTCCGGATCGGCGAGGACGGGCGCATCTACCTCTTGGAGGTGAACGCGCTGCCGTCGCTCGAGCCGGGGGCCAGCCTGTTCGCCGCGGCGGCGCGCGAGGGGCTCGACTACGGCGAGTCGTTGCAGGCCGTCGTCGAGAGCGCGGCCAAGCGGCAGGGGCTGGTGGTGAAGCCGGGCGCGCGGCGGCGGCGGCCGGCCGATCCGCTGCGCATCGGGTTCACCTTCAACGTCAAGCGCGTCGACTCCAAGGGGGGGAATGACGCCGAGGCGGAGTACGACGCGCCCGAGACGATCGACGCCATCAAAGAGGCGCTGGAGAGCTACGGCCAGGTGGTGCTGCTGGAGGCCGACGCCGAGCTGCCCCGCCAGCTGATGCAGACGCCGGTCGACCTGGTGTTCAACATCGCCGAGGGGGTGGCCGGCCGCAACCGGGAGGCGGCCGTCCCGGCGCTCTGCGAGCTGATGGGGATCCCCTACACCGGCTCGGACGCGGCCACCTTGTCGATCGCGCTCGACAAGGCGCTGTCCAAGCGGGTGCTCCTGCAGCACGGGATCCTGACCGCCGAGTTCCAGGTGATGGAGACGGGCCGCGAGCGACTTTCACCGAAGCTGAAGTTCCCGCTCATCGTCAAACCCAACCAGGAGGGGTCGTCGAAAGGGGTGAGCGCCTCCGCGTCGGTGGTCGACAACGAAGAGGGCCTGCGCGCGGTCGTGCGCGAGCTCATCGACCGCTACCGGCAGCCGGCGCTGATCGAGGTCTACATCCCGGGGCGCGAGTTCACCGTCGGGCTGCTCGGCGATCGCCGGCCGCGCGTGCTGCCGCCGATGGAGATCCTGTTCAAGGACAAGTCGAACCAGCGACCGGTCTACGACTACCAGATCAAGCAGGAGTGGGAGAAGCACGTCGCCTACCAGTGTCCGGCGCAGCTCGCGCCCGCCGAGCTGAAGGCGATCGAGCGCGTCTGCCGCGAGACGTTCGCCGCGCTCGACTGCCGCGACGTCGCGCGTGTCGACCTGCGCGTCACCCCCAAGGGGGACATCTACGTCATCGAGGTCAACCCGCTGCCGGGGCTGACGCCCGGCTACTCCGACCTCTGCCTGATCGCCACGGCGGCGGGGATCGAGTACCGCACGCTCATCGGCGAGATCCTGGAGGGAGGCCTCAAGCGGCTGCGCGAGAAGCGGCGCGAGGCGAAGACCGAGGCGCGCGGCGAGGCCAAACCGGAGGCCAAGCCGCCGACGCCGGCGCCGGTCCCCGCCAGCAACGGGAGCGGAAACGTGAGCGGCAACGGGAACGGCCACGCCGCCCCCGCGGCGAGCGGCGGCGAGCGGACGCCCGGGCCGGCCGTCTCTCCGGGCGGCACGCCGCCGACGCCGGCGCCGGAATGAGGAAGCGGCTCCGCGAGCTCGGCTTCTCCATCGGCCGCTTCCCGATCGGCGACTCGAACGCCATCACCGACGTCGCCGGCGTGCGCGTCGGCCACACCACCCTCATCGCCGGCGACGGTCCCCTGGACGTCGGCAAGGGCCCCGTGCGCACGGGCGTCACCGCCATCGTCCCCAACGCCGAGGTGTTCGCGAACCGGGTGGTCGCCGGCGGCTTCGTCTTGAACGGCGCCGGCGAGGTTTCAGGAATAACGCAGGTGCAGGAGTGGGGCCTCCTCGAGACGCCGATCCTGCTCACCAGCACGATGGCGGTCGGCAAGGTCTCCGACGCCGCCGTCAAGTGGATGACCAAGAAGTGGCCCACCATCGGCAGCGAGGACGACGTGGTCATCCCCCTGGTCGGCGAGTGCGACGACTCCTGGCTGAACGACGCCGTCGGCCGCCACGTCCGCTCGGAGCACGTCTACCGGGCCATCGAGCAGGCGACGGCGGGCAGGGTCGCCGAGGGGTCGGTGGGGGCCGGGACGGGGCTCATCACCTGCGACTTCAAGGCGGGGATCGGCACCAGCTCGCGGCGGGTGGAGATCGAAGGGAACGTCTACACGGTCGGCATCCTCGTGCAGTCGAACTTCGGCGTCATGCGCTCGCTGCGCGTCGACGGCGCGCCGGTGGGCGAGATGCTGGAGCCGACGTTCGCGGCCCCCCGGCGGGAGCGCAACGCGGGGTCGATCATCACGGTCATCGCCACCGACACGCCGCTGCTCTCGTCGCAGCTGGTGCGCCTGTGCAAGCGGGCCGCGCTGGGGATCGGGCGCACCGGCTCGTTCGCCGCGCACGGCTCGGGCGAGATCCTGGTCGCCTTCTCCACCTCCAACCGCGTCCCGCGCCAGACCTCCAAGATGACCGCCACGCTGGAGGTCTTGCTCGACGAGGCTTGCGACCCACTCTATGAGGCGGTCGTGGAGTGCACCGAGGAGTCGATCGTCAACGCGCTCTGCATGGCCGACGAGATGCGCGGCCAGTCGGGGCACGTCGCGCCCGCGCTGCCGCTCGACCGGCTGTCCGAAATTTTGCAAAGATACCGTCAGGCCTTCCACTAACTTCTCCATGCGCATCTGTTTCGTCGTCGCGGACGTCCGCGCGCAGCAGGCAACCTTCAGCGGTGTCTACCTGGCGGCCGCGGCGCACCGGCGGGGGCACGACGTGCGCTTCGTCTCCGTCGACGACCTGTCATTCCTCGACGACAACAACATCCTGGCCACCACCACCCGCGTGCGCGCCGGCGATTATCCGGACACGGCCGCCTACGCGCGCGCGCTCAGCTCCGAGGAGGCGGTCGTCGAGGAAGACACGCTCGGCAGCTTCGACGTCGTCTTCCTGCGCTACAACCCCATCCGCGAGAACGAGGGGCGCCCGGGTGCGCCGCTCATCGACTTTGGCTGGCGGCTGCGCCTGGCGGGCACGCTGGTGATCAACGACCCGGAGGGGATGCGCCGCGCCGGCAGCCGGATGTACTTGGCCGACTTTCCCGCCGACGTCCGCACCCGCATGCTGGTGTCGCGCTCGAAGACCCGCCTCAAGGCCTTCCTCAAGGAGCTGGACGGTCCGGCGGTGCTCAAGCCGCTGGCGCCCCGCGGCGGGGAGCACGTCTTCTACCTGCGCCGCCGCCAGGTCTCGAACCTGAACCAGATGATCGCGACGGTGACCAAGGAAGGCTACGCGCTGGCCCAGGAGTACCTGCCCGAGGCCGAGCAGGGGGAGAAGCGCCTCTTGCTCCTCAACGCCGAGCCGATCCGGATCGGCGAGCGGGTGGCCATCTACCGCCGCCGCGCCGTACTGGCCGCCAACGGCCGCGCCAAGGCCAACGCCTCGGTGCGCGGCAAGTGCGACTTCGGGCCGGTCGAGGCGCGCATCTGCGACATTTTGCGACCGCGCCTGCTGGCCGACGGTCTGACCTTCGTGGCCGTCGACATCGTGGGGGACCGGGTCCTGGAGCTGAACGTCTTCACCCCCGGGGGGCTGCACGCCATCTCCGAGCTCTACGGCGTCGACGCCTCGGACGTCGTGCTCGCCGATCTCGAGCGGCGCGTGCGGCTGCGGGCCGCCTACCGCACGACGTTCGATCCCGAGGCCGCGGACGTCGTGTAACCTAGAAGGCCGATGGACGACCAAGATCCCCCGTCCGACGTCCCCCGGCGGCGCACCGAGGAGATGTCGGTCCCCGTCCCGGTCATCCCGCCGGGACCGATCCTGACGCTGTCGCCGGAGGAGATCGCCCGCTTCTTCGTGCGCGCCCGGCGCGACCAGGACACCGAGCACTGGGACGTCCGGCTCGACGGAACGCTGCGCGAGATCCTCGAGCGGGCCAACGACTTCGTCCCCTCCGAGATGGGGGGGATCCTGCTCGACGATCCACGCGCCAAGCTGCAGGGGTCGCCGGCGCCGCGGCTGACCTACATCGCCGCCTTCGGCCCGGGGGTCGACAGCCTGGTCGGCAAGCGGCTCCCCTCGGACCGCGGCTTCTCCGGGCGCGTCTACACCACCGGCCGCCCCAAGCAGACCGACCAGCTCGAGCCCGACGATCCGCTGCTGGCGCTGACGCCCGAGATCGGCGCCGTCCGCTCGCTGGTGGGGGTGCCGATCGTGGTGGGCGAGTCGATCTGCGGCATCCTGCAGCTCGGCAACCGGCGCTCGGGGACGCCGTACACGCCGCGCGACCGGGAGCTTTTGCGCATCTTCGCGGCGTACATGTCGTCGTCGATCCAGAACGCGCTCGACGCCATCCGCGCGCGGGCGCAGGCGCGGGTCGACGATCTGACCGGGCTGGCCAACAGCCGCTACTTCCACACCCGCCTGGCCGAGGAGATCGCCCGCGCCGACCACGACGGCACCGAGCTCGGGATGCTGTTCATCGACCTCGATCGCTTCAAAGGGGTCAACGACATGTACGGCCACCTGGCGGGGAGCTGGACGCTGCAAAAGGTCGGCCGCCTCCTGGCCGAGAACGCGCCGGCCGCCGCGCTGGTCGCGCGCTACGGCGGCGACGAGTTCGTGCTGATCCTGCCGGGCAGCGACCTGCTGCGCGCGCAGCAAACCGCCGAGACGCTGCGCCAGGCGATCGCGGAGGCGATCTTCTTCGACCTGCAGCCGGAGAACCGGCGCACGCCGCCGCCGCAACCGCCGCCCCGGGTCACCGCCTCGATCGGCGTTTCGTCCTACCGGGATCACCTGGCGCCGGGCGGCTCGGCGCGCCGGCGCGAGAGCACGCTCCTGCGCCTGGCCGATTCGGCCATGTACCGGGCCAAGGCCGCCGGCCGCAACCGGGTCGAGATCGCCGACCCCGAGGACTAAACGTGGCGCTCGCCGTCCGCCCCGCCCGCCCCGCCGACCTGCCGGCCGTCTGCCGCCTGGCGGCGGAGCTGGTCCGGATGCACCACCGGCTCGACCCGCCGCGGTTTTTGCTGATCGAGCCCGTCGAGGACGGCTACCAGTGGTTCTTCTCGCGCGAGATCAAACGCGAGGGCGCGCTGATCCTGGTCGCCGAGGACGACGCCGACGGGACGCTGCTCGGCTACGCCTACGGCACGCTCGAGGCGCGCAACTGGAACGACCTCCTCGACGCCTGCGGCAAGCTCAACGATCTCTACGTCGACGCGGGCGCGCGCCGGCGCGGCGCCGGCCGCGCGCTGGTGGAGGCCATGTTCGCCGCGCTCAAGGCGCGGGGCGCGCCGCGCGTGGTGCTGCTCTCGGCCTGGCGCAACCCCGAGGCGCACGCCTTCTTCGAGACGCTCGGGTTCCGGCGCACGATGCTGGAGATGACGGCGGAGCTTTAGCCGCTGCCCCCGCTATCGGGGTAAATCACCGATTCCGCGCGACCGAGCCCCGACGAGCACCCATGGAGCCGCGGGTTGGGGCGGCAATCGGCGCGAATTCACTCGCACGCGGTACCTCCGTCATTCGACTTCGTGCCCTGCGGACACGGGAGGCAACAGAACGCGCCACCGGGGTTCCTGTCGGGATTGCAGTCTTGCGGCCCTTGGTTCGGACACTTGTTCCCTCCGAGGACGCACTGGCCGCCGGCTGCGACACACGCGGCCGGCCCAGAGCTGCTGCCCGAGCAAGATCCCAGCAGAAGCGCAAGTAGCGCCATCGTCGCCTTCACCTCGTTCCTCCCCTCGTTCGTTCGTCCGCTAACGACTGTGGCGGCGGGCCGGTTTCCGACCCGTCCGCTGCGACGCCTTGTTAGGCCGCGCCCTACTCACCAGTGGAAATCGATCCGGATGCTCGATCGACTCTACCGCCAAGTCGATGTCCAACTCGGGCCAGTACAGATGGTGGGCGCGCGGTCGCTCTACCGTCGTGATTTCACGAATCGTGGCGTCCTGGAACCAAGGGAACTCCTTGAAAGGCAGAAACAGTTCCCGCTCGTCTAGCAGAAGCCAGAATCCACCCGGCGCGACGTTGCTGACTTCAACCTTGGAAGTGGGCTTCCCACGCAGCGCGGATTTCATGTTCGTGCTTCTTGACGAGGCTCAACGCCTTCGAGATGTGACGAGGGTTCAGCCCGTGATTCTGCGCTAGACCGATCTCGGGTTCCAGCCAGAACTTCGCCTCACCTTCCCCATGCTGGACATGCACATGAGCCCGCGGCTCTTCGCGAGAGAAGAAGTA
>DATNDC010000096.1:0-12258 GCA_035607055.1 Polyangia bacterium | reverse complement strand
CCCCCTCGAACACCACGCTGTACGACTTCTCGAACATCGCCGGCTTGACCGACTTGCCGACGGCGTCGGCCACCTCGCTGTTGGACGGCCAGACGTCGCGCAGGAAGACCGGTCCGGACGTCCCCTCGCCGAGCGGCTCCTTGTCGAGCGCGATGTCGATCCGCCCGGCCAGCGCGTAGGCAACCACCAGCGGCGGTGACATCAGATAATTGGCGCGCACGTCGGGGTTGATGCGCCCCTCGAAGTTGCGGTTCCCCGACAGCACGCTGGCCACCACCAAGTCGCGCGCGTCGATGGCGTCGGCGATCGGCTGGGGCAGCGGCCCGGAGTTGCCGATGCAGGTGGTGCAGCCGTAGCCGACGGTGTGGAAGCCGAGCTTCTCGAGGAAGGGGGTCAGCCCCGCCTCGGCCAGGTACTCGGTCACCACCTTCGAGCCGGGGGCCAGCGAGGTCTTCACCCAGGGGCGCGTCTTGAGCCCCTTTTCGACCGCCTTCTTGGCCAGCAGGCCCGCCGCCACCATCACCATCGGGTTCGAGGTGTTGGTGCAGCTGGTGATGGCCGCGATGACGACCGAGCCGTGCTGCAGCTCGGGCGCCGGCGCCGCCGACGGCGCGTAGCCGATGTTGGTCGGCTGGCTGTCCTGCGGCTGGACCGAAGCCATCTTCTTCTTCGGCTTGATGAGGCCCGGCAGCGCCTCCTCGAACGACTTCTTCGTCTGGTAGAGGCCGACGCGATCCTGCGGCCGCTTGGGCCCGGCCACGCTCGGCTCGACCGAGCCGAGGTCGAGGTCGGCGACGTCGGTGTAGACCGCCTCCTTGGTCGATGCCTCGTGGAATATCCCCTGCTCGCGCGCGTAGGCCTCGCAGAGGGCCACCTGGTCCGGCGCGCGGCCGGAGAAGCGCAGGTAGCGGAGCGTCTCGTCGTCGATGGGAAAGATGCCGCAAGTGGCGCCGTACTCGGGCGCCATGTTGGCGATGGTGGCCCGGTCGGCGACCGGCAGCGCGGCCACGCCCGGGCCGAAGAACTCGACCAGCTTCCCGACCACGCCCAGCTTGCGCAGCATCTGGGTGACCACCAGGACGAGGTCGGTCGCCGTCGAGCCCTCGCGCAGCTTGCCGTGCAGCCGGAAGCCGACGACCTGCGGGATCAACATCGACAGGGGCTGCCCCAGCATGGCCGCCTCGGCCTCGATGCCGCCCACGCCCCAGCCGAGGACGCCGAGGCCGTTGACCATCGTCGTGTGGCTGTCGGTGCCGACCAGCGTGTCGGGATAGGCCTGCGCCGGCCCGTCCTTATCGTCATTTTTCTGTTGCGGGAACACGACCCGCGCCAGGTACTCGAGGTTCACCTGGTGGACGATGCCGGTGTCGGGCGGCACGACCGCGAAGTTGCGGAACGACGACTGTCCCCAACGCAGGAAGGCGTAGCGCTCCTTGTTGCGCGAGAACTCTATCTGCGCGTTGAGAGACAGCGCCTCGGGCTTGCCGAACTCGTCGACCTGGACCGAGTGATCGATGACCAGCTCCGCCGGCACGAGCGGGTTGATCTTCTTGGCGTCGCCGCCCAGCTTCTGGATCGCCGCCCGCATGGCGGCCAGGTCGACGACCGCCGGCACGCCGGTGAAGTCCTGCAAGAGCACGCGCGCGGGCATGAAGGCGATCTCGTAGCTCGGCTCGGCCTTCGGATCCCAGCCGCAAAGAGCGCGAACGTCCGCCTCCTTGACCGTCTTGCCGTCCTCGTGGCGCAAGAGGTTCTCGAGCAGGATGCGCAGCGAGAAGGGGAGCCGCCCGGGGTTGAGGCCCGCCTTCTCGAGCGCCGAGAGGCGGTGAATCTCGAACTTGCGCTGGCCGACCTCGAGGGTGCCCCGACTACCGAAGCTGTTCGCCATGATGTCCCATTCTTAGTTGCCGAGCCCGCAATGTCGAGGGGTTAGCGATGCTCGGGCCACGACAGGAAGACGTGTTTTCGAACGTTGCGGGAGGTGGTCTCCCCCGGCGGCGGGCTGTCGTTCTCGATCTTGTAGGCGTCGAACCGGACGATCCGGTCGCCGGGGTCGTGGGTCCGCTCCGGGTAACGCAGGATCCACTCGACGAAGGCGCCGTGGTAGACGGCCTGATCCGGGATCCGAACCGAGTAGTTGAAGAAGAACGAGTCGTTGTCGAGGCGAGAGGGGATCTCCTCGGTCCCCGGGTAGGGGTAGCGCCCGGCGACCTCGCTGTAGGGATCGACGTGCCGCCCCTCGGCGGTGACCGCATCCACGACCATTGTCTCGTCCGTGGTCGGCGCGTCGGAGGCGAACATCGACCAGGCCTGGATGAACCGAGGGTAGGCCACCAGCCGCTTGACCCACCCCGGCTCGTCGAACTTGAGGGCCTGGGGAACGGCCTGGTTGATCCACAGCGCCTCGTTGACGATCGTGATCAACATCGCCAGGGTAAACCCCTCGCGCAGGATCGCCGCCAGCCGAGCGAGCCAGTCGATGACCGGCGCGCGCGGCGGGGGGAGCGCGGGCGCGGGGGCCGGCGTCGCTCCCGGCACGCCGCAAGCGGCCAGCCCCAACCAGATCGAGATCGTCTGCCGGTTGCGGGCGAAGGCGTCGTAGCCCCGGCCGGCGAGCTGACGCAGCCCGGGAATTCGCAGCGGCAGCGACCAGAGCAGCCCGAGCGGCAGCACGCGCAGCGTCGCCGCCACCGCGTCGGCGCGCGTGGTCCGACGCCCGCGCTCGTCGACCGCGACGATGGTCCTGGAGAGCAACTCGGGCGAAAGGTCCGCAGCGTCCGCCGGCACGTCGGCGCTCGAGACCAGCCGGATGCGCTCGAAGACGTCGAGGCGAGCGCACGCGCGGGCGAGCTGGAAGCAGACGCCACAACCGGCGTCGAAATACAGGGTCACCCGCCGGCGACTGCGGGCGGCGAGACGCCCGAAGAGGTCCCACTCGGAGGCGGTCAGGAGAAAAGGCGTGTAGCCGATCATCGCCCAGGAGAAGATCCCCAAGTTGATGAAGCACTGGAACCCGAGGTGCAGGCCGATGACGGCGAGGATGGCCGCCCGCCGGGTCCAGGTCCGCAGGATCGGCGAGAGGATCAAGATCGGCAGCGTGCTCTCGGTCGCGAGGGCGGCGTAGGAGAGGACGCGGGAGAGCCCGAACGTCATGTGCCCGCGCATCCAGACGCCGAACCAGGTGACCATCCGGTTCTGGTAGAGGACGTAGTGGACGGCGCTCCCCGTCCGCCAGGTCGGCCCCCCCTTCTGCACGGCGTTGAAGAAGTAGGAGATGGCCAGCTGCAGGAGGATGGTGAACGCCGCCAGCGAGACGACGCGGTTGACTCCGGCGCCCGTCTCCAACGGGTCGGTCGGCCGGGGCAACATCGCCGCGCGATCGGCGAGCTCGGCGGCGGTCGTCTCGCGCCGGCGGCGCAGGCTGGCGCGGACGGCGTCGAGCGAGAAGCGCCGGCCGAGCGGCAACAGCGACGACCAGAGGATCAGCTCGCACAGCGTCCAGTCGCCGCCGTTCTCGACCAGCGTCACGCGCGCGTGGAGACTGATGAGGCAGATGGGCGCCAGGAAGCGCATCAACGTCGTTCGCCAGCCGACCAGCAGCGCCAGGTAGACGAACGCGCAGATGGCGAAGCAGAGGATCGCCTCGTTGCGCAGCGAAGCGAGGAAAAAAAACGAGAACATCCACTGCGTGGGCGGTCGCCAGAGCAGCGTGTGGTTCGGCAGCAGGCCGTCGTTCGTGTAGAAGAGGTCGAGCACCGGGATCCGGCGCAGCAGATCGATGAGCAGCACGATCGCCACCGCCACCCGCCCGAGCCCCACGCTGCGGGCGTCGATCGTGAGGTAGCGGTCGACGAGGAAGCGGCTCACCCGGCGCCAGCCCGCGAAGCGGGGTGCCGCCGGCGCCGAGGCCGGGCTGTCGTTCGACGCGCCGTCGCTCATGGGTAGTGGAGAAACACGCGCTTGTGGAAGTTGCGGGGGGCGGTCTCGCCGGGCCGGGGGCTGTCCTGCTGAACGACGTAGGCGTCGAAGCTGGTGATCGTGTCGTTGGGGTTTCCGGTCCGATCGGGGTAGCGGAGCAGCCACTCGATGAAGGCCTGGTGGTAGACGCCGGCGTCGGGGATGCGCAGCGTGTAGTCACACCAGAACGAGTCGTGGCCCAGGCGCACGGGGACGCTGTCGATGGGGATGTCGGCGACGCGGCTGCCGATCTCGTTGTAGGGGTCGACGTGCCGCCCGTCGCGCGTGACCGCGTCGACGTAGACCGTCTCGTCGGTGAGCGGCCCGTCGGGGGCGAACAGCGACCAGCCCTCGAAGATGTGCGGGTACATCACCGCGGCCACCATCCACGCGGGGCGGTGCTCGAACCGGGCCCAGCGGGGCACCGCCGGGTTGGCCACCGACACCTCGGCCGCCAGCACGACGAACACCACCGCCGCCAGCACCTCGCGGACGAACGGCCCCTGCGCGCGGAACCAGCCTCGAAGCGGCGTCTCGGTCTCGGCCGGCGCGGCGGCGCGTGGAGCCGACGGGACGCCACAGGCGGCGAGGCCGAAGAACGTCGAGATCCGCGTCCGGTTGCGCGCGAAGGCGTCGTAGAGGCGGTTGCAGAGCGCCCGGAGGCCCGGCAGGCGCATCGGCCAGATCCACAGCCGGCCGAGGGGCAGCGCGGCGAAGATCTCGGCGAAGCCGTCGGCGCGGGTCCAGCGGCGATCGCGCCGCGGATCGAAGACCAGCATCGTGCGGTCGAGCAGCGCCGGATCGATCCCCGGCGGCAGCGCGGCCGTGTCGGTGTTCGGCACCCAGCGCAGACGCTTCCAGACGTCCATCCGCGCCAGCACGCGCACGATCGCCCAGCAGGCACCACAGTCGACGTCGTAGAAGACAGTGCGCGCCCGCCCGCGCGTCGGGACCAGGCGCGGGAGCAGGTTCCACTGCGCCTCGGTGAACAGAAACGGCTGGTAGGCGAGCATCGCCGCCGAGAAGATCCCGAGGTTCACCAGGAGCGCGATGCTCCCGTGCATGCCGATGAGCAGCAGCGCCGCGATGAAGCGGGTCCAGCGCCAGAACAGCGGCGTCAGGACCAGGAAAGCCGCCGACGACTCGATCACCAGCGTCCCCTCGGTCAGGAGCTTGGTGACGGAGAACGGCAGATGCGTCCGCACCCAGAGCCCGAACACGGTGACGATCCGCTCCTGCCAGAGCACGTAGTGGACGGCGGTCCCGTCGTGCCAGGTGGGGCCGGTCTTGTGCACGAAGTTGAACCAGTAGATGACGCCGATCTGCAGGAGCAGCCCCAGCGCCGCCAGCGAGGTGGTCTGGCGCGTATCGGGCGGCGGCACCCCCCCGGCGAGCTCTTCGGGCCTCTCGTCGGGGCGGGCGCGCAGGCTGGCCCGGAGCGCGTCGACGGAGCAGCGCCGCCCGAGCGGCAGGAACGCGGTCCAGACCATGAGCGCGCCGATCGCCACGCCGCCCCAGTTCTCGGCGAACAGGATCCGGTTGTGCAGGCTGGTGGTCATGGCGAACGACAGCAGGTGGAACAGCCTCGTCCGGTAGCCGATGGTGAAGCAGAAGAAGCAGAAGAAGGCGAGGCAGAACCAGATCGCCGACTCCTCCGGCAGCGAGGCCATGAACAGGAAGGAGAAGATGTGCGGGAACGGCGGCCGCCAGAGGACGGTGTGGTTCGGGATGAGCCCGAGGTTGCTGTAAAAGTCCCGCAGCCAGGGGACCCGACGCAGCAGATCGATGATGAGGACCAGCCCGAGCACGATGCGCCCCAGCGCCAGGCTGCGCAGATCGATCTGCAGGTAGGTGCGCCGCAGCCGCGCGCCGAGCCCGCCGCCGTTCATGAGGCCCGGCTCGCTCCCCGGCGCCGGCGGGCGGCGAGATCGACGGCGATGCGGCCGAGCTCGCCCAGCGTGCGCGCCATCGCCAGCGGCCCCAGCTTCGATCCGCCGATGTCATGCCAGGTGGCGAGCGGCACCTCGACGATCGCCGACAAGGGCAGCGCGGGGACGGTCGCGCTGCCCGTCAAGAGGCGCCCGAGCAGCTCGACGTCGAACGCCCAGCGCGAGATGAACGGCGCCGCCAGGGCCGCCCGGAGCGCGGGCGAGGCCCGGAACAGCTTGGCGCCGCACTGCGTGTCATAGACGCGCGCCTTCAGGATGAGCGACGCGGCGCTGGCGAAGACGCGCCCGAGGTAGTGGCGGATGGTGCTCCGCTCGATGTCGGTCCCGAGCAGCGCCACCCGCGCTCCCAGCACCACCGCGACTTCGGGGCGCTCGAACCTGGCGCGCAGGCGCAGGAGCTCGTCCGGCGGCGTCGACAGATCGGCATCCAGGTAGCCGACCGTCGCGGCGCCGCGCCCCAGCGCCTGGAGCATCCCCTGCCGGACCGCCTCGGCCTTACCGCCGTTCGGCGAGAGCGACAGCACGTCGATCCGCGCCGGGCTCCGCGCGGCGATGGCCGCCAGCCGCTCGGCCGTGGCGTCGGTCGACCCGTCGTTTACGAACAACAGCGACGCCTCCGCGCAGCGGTCGAGGAACGTCAGCAGGGGCGCTTCGTCCAGCCGCGCCGCCTCGTTGTAGCAGGGGACGACGACGGTAAGAGAGGCGAGCGAGGAGGCGGCCCGATCCATACGGAACCGACATCTTAGACCACATTTCTCAGTTAGACTGCCCGCCCAATGTCGGCCGGCACCCTCGATTCACCCCTCGGCGAATCCGTGGCGCCGCCCGTGTCCCCGCTGCCGGCGCCCGCGCCGCCGCCTCTGCCGTCGCTGACCCGCGCCGTCCGCGCGCTCGCGCTGCTGGCCACCGAGGGAGCGTCGCTCGGCTTCGGCGGATGGTGTCTCCGCTCCCGCGCCCACCTGCTCAACTACGTCGGCGCCAACACGCTCCCGCCGCACGCGCGCAAGTACGTGGTCGGCGACATGCTGGGGGGGGCCGCCCTGGCCGGCCTCATCGGCCTCGGGCTGCTGCTCTGGCGCCGGGTGGGCGGGCTCGGCGCGGTCGAGCGGGCCGCGCGCCGGCTGGCGCCGCTCTGCCTGGTCGGCCTGCTGCCGCTCTTCGTCGACTGGCAACTCTGGTACGGCGGGCGCGAGTTGACCTTCCTGGTGATGGTCGGCGCTTCGCTGCTGATTCTGCAGTCGCTGGTCCGGATCTCGCTCGCGACGCCCCCGCTCTTCCCCGAGTCGTGGCGGGCCCGCGCGGGCGCCCGCACGAGCGCGCTCGTGGACCGCGTCCGGCACCTTCGAGAAGTCCGCTGGCTCCCCCTGGCCCTGGTGCTCGCTGGCGTCGCCGGCTACGCCGTCTACTTCTCGCTCATCACCGTCCAGAACCACTTCCGCCTGCAGACGATGGGGTACGACCTCGGGATCGAGAACAACCTCGTCTGGAACGCCGCCCACTTCAACCGGCCGCTGTTCAAGACCTCGGTGATCGGCGGACCGGAGTCGACCCACCTCGGCTTCCACGAGACCTATATCTCGTACCTGATCGGGATCCTCTATCGCCTCTACCCCAGGCCGCAGTTCATGCTGGCTTTTCAGGCCACGCTGATCGGCGCGGCGGCGCTCCCCTTCTTCGCCTTCGCCCGCCGCCACCTCGGCGATTGGACCGCCTGTCTGCTCGCGCTGCTGCTGCTGCTCTACGCGCCGCTCCAGGGCTCTAACCTCTACGACTTCCACTACCTGCCGTTCGCGCCGTTCTTCCTCTGGTGGTGCCTGTGGGCGCTCGAGGCGCGGCGCAATGTCATGGCCACGGTGGCGGTCATCCTCACGCTGGCCACCCGCGAGGATTTCTCGGCTTTGCTCGCGGTGGTCGGCCTTTACCTGGTCTTTACCGGCGAACGCCCGCGCGCGGGGCTGCTGGTCACGGCCATCGCGGGGATCTACTTCGTCGTCATCAAGCTCATCCTGATGCCGCACTTCCTGAACGGCTACCCCGCCTACATCAACCAGTACGAGGGGCTGCTCCCGCAGGGCGAAAACGGCTTCGGCGGAGTCCTCAAGACCGTCTTCGCCAACCCGGCCTTCACGGTGGGGGGCCTGCTCGAGCACGACAAGGTCGTCTACCTGCTGGAGATCGTGGCCCCGCTCGCGTTCTTCCCCTGGCGCCGGCCCATCGGCCTGCTCTGCATGGTTCCGGGCTTCATCTTCACGATGCTGGCGACCCATTACCCGCCGCTCGTCTCGATCGCGTTCCAGTACACGGCGTACTGGACCTCGTTCCTGTTCATCGCGGTGGTCGCCAACCTCGCCTGGCTCCGGCGCCAGGAAGCTGAGGCAGAGACCGCGCCGGCGACGCCGTCCCGGGTGACGGCGATCGAAGCCCGCCCGTCCGGCCACTGGGCCCGCCAGAGCCGCCGGGCCTGGTTGGTGGCCATCACCGCCGGCGTCCTCGTCACCTCCTATCAGTTCGGCATCGTCTTCCAGCAAAACACCGCCTGGGGGGGCTTCTCGCCGTTCCACGTCGGAATCAGCGACGCGGACCGCGCGCGCCACGCGGACCTCTACGAGGTCATCAAGCGGATCCCGCCCGACGCCGACCTGGCGGCCGCCGAGACGATCGTGGCTCAGGTCTCGAGCCGCAAGAACGCCTACTCGCTGCGCATCGCGTACAACCAGGCCGACTACATCCTCGCCCGCCTCCCCACCGGGGGCGACGACCGGAACAACCTCCTCGCGGCGCTCAAGTCCGGGCTCTACGGCCTGGTGTTCCAAAAGGGCGAGTTCGTCCTGTTCCGGAAGGGCTTGCCCGCTGCCACCGCGGCGCCCTTCATCCGACAGCTAGGTGGTTGACCCTATTTGCTTTAAGCTATCCTATCCTCATGAGCACCACAGCCCAACCGCAGCCCTACGGCCGCGACCACCGGGCCCTCGAGATCGCCAGCATCGCCTTCGTCTTCTTGGCTCTGGGTTGGCTCGCGTATCGAATCGTCCACACCGTGGCCGGCGCGCGCGACTTTCTCTACCTCGGGTTGACCGCGGTGGGCGGATACCTGGTGGCCGACTTCCTCTCCGGCTTCGTGCACTGGGCGGGTGACACCATCGGCGATCAAAGCACGCCGATCTTCGGGCCGAACTTCGTGACGCCGTTCCGGTACCACCACGTCGACCCGAAGGACATCACGCGCCACGACTTCGTGGAGACCAACGGCAACAACTGCATCGTCGTGGCGCCGGTGCTGGCGCTGCTGCTGTTGGTGATCCCCAAGACCGCCGGTTGGTTCTTCTACGCCTGCGTGACGATGGCGTTCACTTCCTGGTTCGTCTTCCTCACCAACCAATTCCATCGCTGGGCGCACGAGGACAACCCGGCGCCCTGGGTGCGGGCCCTGCAGCGGGCGGGGCTCATCCTCTCGCCCGAGCACCACGCCACCCATCACGCTTCGCCTCAGGACAAGTCCTACTGCATCACCGTTGGGTGGATGAACCCCCTGCTCGACAAGATCAGCTTCTTCCGGATCTGCGAAGCGATGATCCGCCGCGTGCTCCCGGGCGCGGTCCGCCCCGGCTGAGCGCGCAAGCCGGTCTCGCGCAAGCCGGTCTCGCGAGCCTAGAGACGACCGCGCGCCGCCAGCGCGATCCCTATCTGCCCGATCCAGTAGAGACCCAGCGTCAGGAACGCCGCGTGGGGAATCGGGCGCCGGAACTTGTTGAGGGCCAGGCTGGCGTCGGAGGCGTAGAAGAGGATGGCGCCGCCCGCCGCCAGCGGCGCCGTCGGCAACGGCCCGCCGAGCGTCGCGAAGGCCGCGATCACCATCGCGCTGATCGCCACGCCGTAGGCGACGGTGGGGCCGCGCATCCCGACCGTCCCCTCGCGGGTCGCGCGCAACACGAACGCCGTCGCCGCGATGGTCGCCACCGCGACGACCGCCACGTGCGGTGACCAGACCGCGACGCGCGCGAAGGCCGCCCCATAGGCGAGGTGCGCCAGCAGGAACGCCCCCAGCCCGGCCAGAAACGCCCCCCGCCCCCGTCCGAGCAGGGCGATGTCGCCGATGACCGACAAGGCGATCCCGACGTCGACCCAGATCGCGATCCGGGTTGCCGGCCAGCCGACGATCCAGAACAGCAAAGCCGTCGTGAGCGGCTTGGTGGGGACGTGCAACCAGGCCATCTGGCGCTCGGCCGACAGGACGGCGAGCGCCCCCACGACGAGGACCGCGACGACGGGAGCTGGCACGCGCGTGATGCTACCCGCTTTCGAGCCGAGCCATCAACGCGATCAGGAGCGGAGCAATGCTTTGCCGGTGGACTCGGGTCGGCTCATTGATCGCCGCCCCGACCCGCGGGCGGCTGCCCGACTGCGCCCGGCGCGAGGACATTCCGGACGCGGCGCAGGTACTTCGCCTCGGAGCCGTCGCCCCAGCCGTGGTTGATGTAGCGGACGCGGCCGGCGCGGTCGACCAGGAACAGCGTCGGCTCGATCTCGCACCCCCAGCGACGCCGGTCGCTCCCCGAGGCGTCGATGACGACCGCGCCCTGGCCGGGGACCGGGTTTTCGGCCACGAACTTGCGCACGGCGGCCGGATCTTCGCCCGCGTCGACGAGCACGAAGCGCAGCCGCGGCCCCGTGGTCCGCCGGATGGCGTCGAGCTCCCGCAGCGCCCGGTGGCAAGGGCGACAATAGGTGGCGAAGAACATGACCACCGTTGCCTCGCCCTCCGACCAGCGGGCGGCGAACGGCCGCCCATCCAGCGTCGCCCCCTCGAGCGCCGGGACCGGTGCGCCGACGGCCAGCACCGCGGCGGGCGCGGCGGCGACCGCCGCGCGGGCGACCGGGGCGATCAGCAGCGCGGCGGCGAACATGCGGGCGGCGCCGGTCATCGGCGATGATTCTACGCGAGGGCTCGCCAGGGGCGCGTCGGCCCCCCCTCGAAGCTGAGTTACCCTGCAGCCGTGCGCCGCCGCTATCTCGTCGAAGTCGCCATCGGGCTCGCCGCCACGCTCGGCGTCTCCGCGATCATCCGGCTCGGTTGGAGCGTGGTGGGTGGCAGCGCCGCGCCTCCGCCGCCGGCCGCGCGGCTGGCCCCCGCCCCCCCGCCGGGGCCGGAGCCCAGCGCCGCACCGGGAGAGATCAGCGTCCTGACCCTGCTCGACGAGATGGTCGATCTCGACCGCCTCGCCCGTGTCCCGACGACGCCGTTCGTGGCGGGTCAGGCCGCGAGCACCGATCGCCGCTCGCGGCGTCGGGAAGACACCGCCGGCTGGTTCGCGAACGATGACTTCGTCACCGACACCGAGCCCAACCTGGTGCGCGTCGAGACCGCGCCCGACGGCGGCAAACGCTACGTGCTCCTCGACGTGACCGGGCCGGGCGCGATCGTGCGCCTCTGGAGCGCCACGCCCGCCGGCACGCTGCGCATCTACCTCGACGGCGCACCACGCCCCGTCGTCGAGGCGCCGTTCGCAGGCCTCTTGCGGGGAGAGGTCCCGCCGTTCGTGACGCCGCTCGCCCACCTCACGGCGCGCGGCTACAACCTCTACTTCCCCATCCCGTACCGCAGCCGATGCTTGGTCACCGTCGACAGCATCGTCGCCGCCGACCCCTTCAACGGGCGTCCGACGGCCAAGCTGTACTATCAAATCGGCTACCGGATCTACCCAGCCGCCGCGGCGGCGCGCGTGCGCCCCTACGACAGCGCGGAGGTGAGCCGGGCGCGCGGGGCTCTCGGGCGCGTGGCTGCCGTGCTCCGGGACGGACCGCCCGCGCTCGCGCCGCGCCCCGGTCGCGCCATCGTGGACCTCCCGACCACCACCGTCTCGCCCGGACATCCAGCGACGACCATCATCCCCGCACCGGCCGGTGGCGCGCAGCTCACCGAGCTTCGCCTGGTCACCGCCGAACGCGCGCCCGAGAAGCTCGCCGCGACCACGCTGGCGATCACCTTCGACGGCGAGGAGACCGTCCGGGCGCCGCTCGTCGCGTTCTTCGGGACGGGCTGGGGCTGGAACGCGTACACCTCGCTCCCGATGCGCGTGGAGGACGACGGCACGCTGACCTGCCGGTTCGTCATGCCCTTCGCCGAACGCGCCGTCCTCACGGTCGCCAACGACGGGTCGGGTCTCAGCTTCGCGGGACGCGCCGTCGTGGACGCCCGACCGTTCGACGCGAGCGCGCTCCTGTTCCACGCCGGCTGGCGCCCGCGCGCCGTGCTCGCCACCCGTCCCTTCAGCGACTGGCACATCGGCACCGTCGAGGGGATCGGCCACCAGGTGGGGACGATGCTCGACGTCGAGAACCCCCCGTCCGCCTC
>DATNDC010000088.1:0-3095 GCA_035607055.1 Polyangia bacterium | reverse complement strand
GCTGGCCGCCGAGGTCGCCGACGCGCGCCGCGCCAAGATCGCCGCGCCCGCGCGCGCCGGGAACGACGCCGCACCGGTGACGATCCGCTCGCCGATCCCCGGGCGGGTGGTCAAGCTGCTGGTCAAGGCCGAGGAGACCGTGCAGGCCGGCCAGACGGTGGTGGTCCTCGAGGCGATGAAGATGGAGAACGAGCTGCGCGCCCCCCGCGCCGGGCGGGTGACGGCCGTCCGCTGCGCCGAGGGGACGGCCGTCGAAGCGGGACAGGATCTCGTGGTGATCGCGTAGACGGAGCCCGGCTTCGCCGGGCGTAGTCTGTCGCGGGAGGGGGCGCGAACCCTTCGAGGGTTCCCGCGCAACATCGCGTAGACGGAGCCTGGCTTCGCCGGGCGTAGTCTGTCGTGGGAGGGGGCGGGAACCCTTCGAGGGTTCCCGCGCATGATCGCGTAGACGGAGCCCGGCTTCGCCGGGCGTAGTCTGTCGTGGGAGGGGGCGGGAACCCTTCGAGGGTTCCCGCGCATGATCGTGTAGTAGTCTCGGGCCCGATGCTCGCGGCGGCCGTTCTCGCTTCTTTGTGGGCACAGGCCGAGCCGGCGCCCCCGGAGCCGGCCGCCAACCCGCCCCCGGCGGCGCCCCTGGTGGCCACGCCGGCGCCCCCGGTACCGGTCGCCGACAACATCATCGGCGTCTACTTCGGGTGGGGGCGTCGCCTCGGCAACGAGCCCGACGTGATCGGGCCGGCCAACGGCATCTCCGTCGGCGGCAGCTACCAGCGGCGCTACTTGACCCTGGGGTACGGCTTCGAGCTGGGCGCCGCGGTCGACTTCTTCTACGACAAGTGGCAGACCGGCGTGAGCGGCTCGACCATGGTCGCGCCCGGGCAGGAGCAGACCTTCCCCGCCGAGCGGGTCATCTCCGAGACCAGCTTCGCGCTCCTGCAGACGGCCGCCTGGCGCCGCGGGCGCACCCGGGCGTTCGTGGGGGTCGGCCCCGGGTTCACCATCGCCTACTTCTCGACCCCCGAGCTGGTGTTCCGTCCCGGCAGCTTCGACGCCGTGCAGCCGCTGCTCCGGGGCGCAGCCGGGCTCGACGTCGTCCTCACCCACGACACGGCGATCGCGCTGCGCGCCGGTTACTCGCTGGTCTTCAGCCACCCGACCTACACCCCGAGCACGACGAGCTATTCCTTCCTGGGCGACTTCTTCGACCTCGGCGCGGGCGTGGCGTTTCAGTTCTGAGCCGATGGGCCGCCGCGCGCTCACCCTGTCGTTGTTGATCGTCCCCGCCGCCGGGCTGGGGGCGCTGGGGCTGATGATCGTCGCCGCGGCGCCCGCGCGCCCGGGCGCCGCCGGGTTCGGCGCGCCGGCGCACTTCGCGGCCCGGCAGCTGGTGAGCCTCGGTTGCGGGACGGCGCTGGGGGCGGTCGTGGCGCGCCTGGGGACGCGGCGGCTGTTCGCGGCCGCGCCGGCGATTTTTCTGGCAGCGCTGGCGATCGCGCTGGCGGTGTTCGCGCCCGGCCTCGGCGTCCGCGCCGCGGGCGCCCGGCGCTGGATCCACCTGGGCCCGCTGTCGGGCGGTCCGGCGCCTCTCCTGATCGGCGCCGTCGCGCTGCTCGTCGCCGCGGCCCGCGACGCGGGACCGCGCCGTTTGGCGGTCACCGGCGCGCTCTGCGCCGTGCTGGCGCTGGCGATCGAGCCCGACTTCTCGGCGGCAGCCATCGCGCTCGCCGTCGCCTTCGCGGCCCTGGCGGGCGGCGGGGTCCCGGGACGGCGGTTGCTGCCGGCGGCGGGCGTGCTGCTCATCGCGCTCGGCTTCGGCGCCACCCGCTTCGGCTACGTGGAGAGCCGCATCCGCGGCTTTCGCGCCCCCCAGAGCGATCGGCGCGGCAAGGGGTTCGAGGTGCTGGCGCTGGCGCACGCCAACGCAGCGGGCGCGGCGCACGGCGCGGGCCTCGGCCACGGCGTGGGCCGCCGGCGACTCTCGTCCCCCGCCAGCGACTACGCCTTCGCCGTCGTGGGCGAGGAGCTGGGACGCGGCGGCGCGCTGGCGGTCGTCGCCGCCTGGCTGGCCCTCGGCGCCGGCGTGGTGCTGACCGCGCGCTCCCCCGCCGGGCGGCGCGATCCGGCGGCGCGCGCCGCGGCCGTCGGTATGGGGATGGCGTTGGCGGCGCCGGCCGCGCTGCACATCGCCGTCTGCCGCGGCTTTTTGCCGATCATCGGCGTGACGATGCCCCTCCTCAGCTACGACCCGGCGCTGACCGTGGCGACGGGCGCCGAGCTGGGCCTGCTGGCGGCGATCGCGCTCGGCGTGGGGGAGCTCGCGTGACCCCGCTGCACGAGCTCCGGCTGGTCGTCATTTCCGGAAAAGGCGGCGTCGGGCGGACGACCGTCGCCGCGGCGCTGGCGCGGGCGGCCGCCAACGCGGGCAAGCGCGTCCTCATCGCGGCCAGCGCGCCGACCGACCGCCTGGGTCGGCTGTTCGGCCAGGCCCCGCTCGGGCCGACGATCGCCACGCTGGCGCCCGGGATCGACGCCGTCAACATGACGCCCGAGAGCGCGCTGCACGAGTACGGCGTCCTGACCCTCCGCTCCGAGCTGGTCGCCCGCGCGCTGTTCGAGAACCGCGCCGCGCGCGGCTTCCTGGGCGCCATCCCCGGCCTCGACGCCTACTCGCTGCTCGGCAAGGCCTGGTGGCACACGACCGAGATGGCGAACGGCCGCCCCCGCTACGACCTCACCCTCCTCGACGGACCGGCCAGCGGGCACGCGGCCCTGATGTTGCGGATCCCGGGCGCGATCCTGACCGCCATGCCCAAGGGGCCCCTGGCGCGAGACGCCCGGACCATCGAAGAGCTGCTGCACGATCCCGCCCGCGCCGCCCTGCTGGTGGTGACCCTGGCCGAGGAGCTGCCCGCCCGCGAGGCGGGCGAGCTGGTGGCGGCGGCGCGCGACGGCCTCCGGCTGCCGCTCGGCCCGCTGGTGGTGAACGCCGTCCCGCCCGACGACGCGACCGCCCCGGCGCTCGCGCCGCTCTTGGATCGCGCGCCCGCGGGCCTCGATCCGGCGCTGGCGGCGACGCTGCGGCTGGCCGCCGTCGC
>DATNDC010000083.1:0-7133 GCA_035607055.1 Polyangia bacterium | reverse complement strand
CGACACGAAGAGCGAGAAGGGCGAGAAGGGCAAGAAGGACAAGAAGGACAAGAAAGCCGACAAGGGCGACAAGGGCGCCGACCAGGGGGCCAAGCCCTCGGGCGGCGGCTGGTAAGCGCGCTCGAGCGCGTCGCTCTAGAGCGAGCGCAGAAACGCCAGCAGCGCCGCCTGCTCGTCGGCCGAGAAGGCCGGCGGACGGGCGGCGTTGGCCGGCGAATGCACGGCCTCGACGTGGGGGTCGGTCCGGCGCAGCACCTCTTCGAGCGAGCGCGCGCTCCCGTCGTTGAAGTAAGGCGCGTTGTCCCAGACGCCGCGCAGCGACGGCGGGTTGTTCCCCCCCTCGCCGAGCACCGGCGTCCCGACGTTGCGGCGGCGGGGTGAGGTGAGCGCGACCTGGCCGGCGAGGAGGCGCGCCTCGGCCGTCGCCTCGGGGACGTGGTTCCCGAGGTCGCTGTTGCCGATCATCTGGTGGCAGCCCGCGCAGCGATCGCGGAACAGCACCAGGCCGCGGTGGGCCTCCGGCGTGAGCGCGCGGGCGCCGGCCTCCACGAACGGCGACCGCTCGGGCGGGATGCGTTCCATGTAGCGCGCCAGCGCCTGGCGCACCTCGCGCGGTTGCAAGGTCACCGCGCGCGCGCCCTCCGCGCCGTGCAAGCGCAGCGTGACGGGATAGTCGGCGAAGTGCGCCGGATCGCGCTCGGCCCCCTGCGCGTGCGTGGAGACGATGTTGTCGGCGAAGACGTCGATGGTCGCTTGGTTGCCGAGGCGCAGGTAGGGCGCCGTGGTGCCGATCCCCCGGCAGGTCAGCGTCGTCGAGAAGAACCGGTTCTGCTTGGCCGGGTGCAGCCGCCCGTCGATGTGGCCGTCGTCGTGGCAGGCGGCGCAGGTGTAGAGCGAGAGCGGGCCCGTCGCGACGTTGTTGCGCACCAGATCCCGGCTGTAAAACAGGAGCTCTCCACGTTCGGCCGGCGAAGGCCGCGCCGGCGCGCCGATCACCAGCGTCGCCGTCACGCCCGGCGCGCCGGCCGTCGAGACGAAGGTCAGCGTGTCGCTCAGCCGGTCGGCGGTCACGAACCTGTCGTCGGACAGCGCCACGACGGCCGAGGGGTTGGCGCCCACCGGAACGACGACCGTGTCTCGCAGGTTGGCCTGCCGCGCCGGGGCCAGACACAGGTTGTCGCTCCCCGCCCCGACGACCGCGAACCTGCCGTGGCCGTCCAGCGCCACGGCGTCGAGCTCGATGACGGGCGACGGCCGCTCGCCGAGGTTCACGAACGACCGGCGCCCCGGTCCGGGATCGTCGACGAGACGCCCGCCCGAAAGGTCGCCGCGCGCCGCCAGCCGGATGACGCCGCTGTCGAGCCCCTCGACCGGACCGCGCGCCCGCGAGACGGCCCGGTCCTCGTGCGTGAACAGCCAGGCCCCGGGCAGCTCGCCGCCGGTGAGCGCCAGGTCGAGCACGGGCGCCTCGGTCCGGATCGTCTGCACGGCGGGCGCCAGCCGGCCGTCGTCGCCGAGCGGGTGGAGGGTGACGGTGTGGTCGATGAAGTTGCTGACCGCCAGCAGCGCGCCCCGCTGGCCCGGCCAGGTCCGTTTGGGGAGGAGCCGCATCGCCCGCGGCGAGATCCCGGTGGCGATCGTCTGCAGCAGGCGGCCGTCGCCGAGCGCCACGACGGCCACCCCGCGCAGCGGCGGCGAGGCGACGTAGGCGAACCGGCCGTCGTCCGCCACCGCCAGCCCGCGCGCGCCCGCCGGCAACCCCGCGGCGATGCGCGCGGCGCGAAAGCCCCCCGCCGCGTCCCCGGCGATCCGGGTGAGCCCCGGATCGAATCGGCAGCCAACGAGCGCCCCGCCGAGGGGGAGCGCGGCGACGGCGTCGGGGAATCGGCAGGCGTCGACCTTGGCCAGAAGGCGCGGCGGCGTGGGCGCCGGATCGACGACCGCCACCTGGTCGGCGGTCGAGAGCGCGACGTAGAGCAGCCCGTCGCGGGGATTGAAGGCCAGCGCGCGCGGGCGGGCGTGGCCGTCGTGGTAGTCGTTGGGCTGAAACGCGAGGGCCGGCTCGTCCGCGCGCGGCGATCGGGCGCGGAGGCCGACCGCCAGCACGATGGCGGCGACGAGCGCCGCTCTGCGCCGCCCCGCGAGGACCATCTACCCCGCGTACGCCTCGTCGAAAGCCCCGGCGCCCGGCCCCTTGCGCCAGAGCTTCCAGCCGGTCTTGACCAGCGCCCGCACGTCCCGCGCGCGCCCGGCGAAGACGGTCGCGGCCAGCGCCAGCGCCTCGTTCTCCAGCTCGGCGCGGCGCACGTCGACGGCGGCCAGCACCGCCTCGCCGTCGGCGGCGCGTCCGAACCAGCGCGGGTGCAATTCGGCCGTCGCCTTGACGCAGTCGAGATCGTGCACCTGGCCCAGGATCTCGCCCAGCCGCTCCACCTTCGGGATCAAGGTGGTCGTCAGCTCGGGGACCGCCGCGGCGATGATGCGCAGCTCGTAGGAGAGCGCCTTCACCTGCTTGCGCCATTGGTGAAAGCGCTCGGCAGACGGCTGCTCGCGCGCCGCCTCCAGCCGGTCGAGGCCGTGGCGGTAGGTGCGGGTCACGCTGTCGCCGATCGCCCGCCGCCCCTTGTCGACGCCCCACTTGGCGAGCTCGCCCCGCAGCCGCCGCAGCGCCCGGGCTGCCCGCTTGAGGTCGCGCTCGACCTCGTGGGGCTCGAGCGACCGCCGGATCTGGCGCTCGGCGGAGGCCAGTCGCGCCAGCAGGCGCGGCGGCAACTCGGTGCGCAGCCGCGTGCCCAAGACCCGAAAGGTGTGGGCCTGTACCGCGAGATCCCGCGGCTTGGCCAGGAGGCGGCCGGCGTTCCGCAGCTTACGATCGTCGCGCGCCGCCTTGCCGCCCGCATCTCGACGGATAAGGCCCAGCGCCGCCCGCGAGCGCTTGAGTCGGGTCCGGACCTCGTGGACCCGCTCCTCCTGGCCCAGCTTCCGATCCTTGGCCACCCGAATGGCGCCGCGCAGCTGCTCACGAACGATCCGGCGGACCGCCTTGCCGACCTGCTCCTTCTGCTTGATGCGGTAGCCCACACCTCAATATGTATCGCGGACCGTCGTCGCGTGCAGCATCGACGCGAGCCGCTCGGCCGCCCCGGGCCGGGCGCCGGGGGCCGGCGTCCACTCGACCGTCGCCGTCTCGCCGGGCAGAAGGTCGAAGAAGTTGTCGGAGAAGGCCCCCTCCCCCTCCGGCGTCGACAGCCAGACGGCGCGGGCGAACCGGCGCGCCTTGACCGTCACGGTGGCCCCGATCCGGTGCGGCGTCACGCTCAGCGCCAGCTCGGGCTGCGGCAGCGCCAGCTCGCGCGTCTTGAGGAAGTAGAACAGGTTGCGGCTCAGCGTGGCCCCGCCGGCGGAGAGCTCGGCGACCAGCACGACGCGGCTCGGATCGTTCCCCTTGAGCACGTCCCGCTTCCAGGCCGAAAACTGCACCTCGCTGCGGAGCGCCTTGATCGTCACGTCGCGGTCGAACCGCCAGCGCTCGCCCCCCCCGTCGAGATCGACGAGCCGCAGGGTGAGGTGGGCCGGCAGGTCGCTGCGGCGGTCCGAGACGGCGTAGACGCGCAACGTCCCGTTGTCGTCGACCGGCGACACCAGCACCGGCGCGAAAAATCGCCGCGCGGCGTACTGCAACGCCTTCCAGCGCCCGTAGTAGTCGATGCTGGACCAGGAGGCGACCGGCCAGCAGTCGTCGAGCTGCCAGTAGAGGCTCCCCATGTTGTAGGGCATGCGGCGCCGGTGGGCCTCGGCGCCGTACTTGATGACGTCCGCCTGCAGCACCTGCGAGAGGTAGAGAAAGGCGCCGAAGTCCCGGGGGACGCGGAAGTCGTGGTCCATGTAGGTCCGCACCAGCGCGTTGCCGCGCGGGTGGCGCTGGTGCGAGAGCATCACCGGCGAGTCGATCCGCCACTCCGACGGCGGCGCGTAGCGGGCCACGCTCTCGAGCAGGGGGAAGGACTGGAACCCGTACTCGCTCATGAAGCGCGAGACGTTGGCGGCGTAGGCCTCGTACGGCGCGTCGGCGCCCCAGACGCCCCAGTAGTGCATGTCCCCCCACCCCATCTTGCCCGGCGGCACGCCGTCCTCGTCCGCGCTCGGCGTCGAGCGCGTGTAGAAGCGCCCCGGATCCTCGGCGGCCACCACCCGCGGCAAGAGCTCGTGAAACAGGTGCTTGTAGTCGTTCCAGATCGTCGCCTGCGCCGCCTTGCCGAGGTGGAACTTGAACGTCCACCCCCACTGCTGCCAGGCCGCCTCGATCTCGTTGTTCCCCGCCCACAGCGCCAGCGACGGGTGGTTGCGCAGGCGACGGACGTTCTCGATCGCCTCCTGCCGGACGTTTTCCAGGAAGGCGGGGTCGCCCGGGTACATCGCACAAGCGAACATGAAGTCCTGCCAGACGAGCAGACCGAGCTCGTCGCAGATCGCGTAGAAACGATCGTCCTCGTAGATCCCGCCGCCCCAGACGCGGATCATGTTCATGTGGGCGCCGGCCGCGGCGCCCAGGAGCGCCCGGTACTTCTCCTCGGTGACACGGGTCACGAAGCTGTCGGCCGGGATCCAGTTGGCCCCCTTCATGAAGACGGGCGCGCCGTTGACCATCACGGTGAAGCTCTTGCCTTCGGCGTCGTGCCGGTTCACCACCTCCAGCGTCCGCAGGCCGATGCGCGTCTGCCTCCGCCCATGCACCACGCCCCCGGCGGCCAGGGTCGTCTCCAGCGTGTAGAGCTTCTGCGGGCCGAGCCCATTCGGCCACCAGCGCTCGGGCTTGGCGATCGTCACCGCCAGGCGGAGCTCGTTGCGCCCGCGGACGAGGTGCTGGTTCGCCATCCCCAGCGTCGCGCCGCCCGGCAGCGCCACCGTCACCTGCGCGTCGGCGGGCCGGGTGGCCATCACCACCGCCGCGACCTCCAGCCGCGCCTGCGCGTCGTCGAGCGAGCGCTGGAAGACCTGCACGTCGTCGAGCCGCGCCTCGTCCCAGGCCTCGATCGCCGCCGGCCGCCAGATGCCGCTCTGCACGAAGCGCGGGCCCCAGTCCCAGCCGTAGTGGTAGGGGGCCTTGCGGGTGAACATCGAGACCATCTCCTTGGCCTGATCGTTCGACGCGGGCAGCGTGTAGCCGAGCTTGTCGTAGCGGGGCTTGACCACCGCGATGGGCGACCTGAAACGCACCACCACGGCGTTGCTGCCGGCGACCACGTGCGCCTTGATGTCCGCGCGCCAGGTGCGGAACATGTTGTCGGCCTCGAGCACGCGCGCGCCGTTGATCGAGACGTCGGCGTAGGTGTCGAGGCCGTGAAAGACGATCTCGATCTTCTCGCGCGCCAGCAGCGCCGCTCCGGCGGTGAACGTCGACCGGTACTCCCAGTCGGTGTGCTCGATCCACTGCAGGGATTTCTCGTTCGTGCCCACGAACGGAGCGGGGATCTTCCCGGCGCGCAGCAGATCGGTGTGCACGCAGCCGGGGACCTCGGCGGGGATCCAAGCGCCGAACCCGGCCGGCCCGTTCAGGGCGCGGACCGACCAGGGACCGAAAGAGACCGTCTCTGCCATGTTCGACTCAAGGGGCCGCGTCTTGGTCCCCGCCGTGGTCGCAGTTTTGGCCGCCGCCGACCCCGCGCCGGGCGGCCGTCCCCAGATGGCAACGGCCGCCAAGGTGGCGAGCGCTAGGGTCGGTCGATGACGATGGGGAGGTTGAAGTCTTGCCACGCGGGGGTGGTGTTCAAACGGGTGGGGGGCTGGTTGTAAAGATAGATCGCGGGATAGGTCAGCGTCTGGAGCTCGGTCTTCACCACCGCCGTGATGTAGAGCTGCGAGACCTGAACGGTGGTCATGGCTCCGTTCACGGAGGTGGTGACCGGCGGCGTCCCGTAGCGATTCGAGGAGAAGATGATCCAATAGTAGGTGCTCCCGTCGCTGCCGCGCTCGACGTCGGGCGCCCACTTGGGCCAGTGGTTGTTGATGCCGGGGCTCCGCATCCCCGAGCAGGTGGGCGGATCGTTGGCCGCCAGGCGCTCGGGCGCGGCGTCCGAAGGACCGAACGGGACGACGTAGAGCTCGGCCTGCGGGTTGGCGTACATCGTTTGGCCGGCCGGCACCGCGGTGAAGGCGATCATGCTCCCGTCGGGCGAGAAGGCCGGGTAGTACTCCTCGAGCGAGCTGGACGAGGCGCCGGGGACGGCCGTCGCCGTGCCGCCGGCCTTGTCGTTGTAGGGAATCTGGTAGAGGTCGGTCGGGCCCTGACTGAGGCGCCCGTCCTGATTACCGCCGAGGGTCGAGGCGTAGACGATGGTGTTCCCGTCGTTGCTCCAGGTCGGGAACGCCACGCCGCCGAGATCGCCCGTGTGCTGCATGTACCCGTAGGCGGTCCCCTGCGTCGGCCAGGGCTGGCCGTTGTTCATGGTGATGGCGGTCGATTGGGTGTCGATCCAGACCAGGTTGCCCGGCAGCTTGTTGTCCATATTCCACGGCGCGAGGGTGTCGGCGGCCGGAAGCTGGGTGGCCATGAGCGCGATCCGCTCGGATGTCGTGTCCATCGGATCGACGGTGGCCGGCCAGTGCGCCGGCGAGAACGCCATGGCGCCGCCCCAGGGGTACTGGAGGAAGGTGCGCGGTCCGTTCGTCGGTCCGGGCGCGTTGCAGGTGTTCCAGCTCGTACAAATGGCCCCCAGGTAGTTAGGGAGCTGGGAGCCAGTGTTCGTCGGCGAGACATTGGCGAACACCCCCGACCAGGGCCAGGCGTCGACGAACGCGACGTAGCTGCCGTCGGGCGTCCCGACGTGGCACCCGATGCAGTGCGAGGGCTGCGTCATCCCGCCCTGCGTCCCCGTCTGCTGGGCGACCTGCAGGATGTTGAGCGCCTGGACGGTGTTGTTGTCGCCCACCGAGAATCCGAGCAGGTACGAGTCGTCGACGACCGTCGATGGATCGCTGCTGTCGGACTGCTGGTTGACGGCCGCCGGATCGGCCGACCAGAAGACCATGCTCCCGCCGGCGCCGACGGGCGCGATCTGGAAGTGGACCGTGGTCGCGCCGCCGCCCGGCGTCTGCACGGTGACGGCCACCGGCTGGTTGACGATGTGCGCCGC
>DATNDC010000066.1:0-18375 GCA_035607055.1 Polyangia bacterium | reverse complement strand
CCCACGGTCTGTTCGGAGTGTGGAGTGGCGGGTGGCTTCTTCGTGCGCGCCGATCCCGACGAGTTGGCGACCAGCGCCTCGGACGGCGACAGCCTCAGAACAGCCTGGTTTCGGGTCGGGCTCGATCAGCCGGAGCTCATGAGCTCGGCGTAGGGCCCACCGCGTTCTGCCGGCGCTGGGTCGAGCGCTGGCGCGCGCGGACCGGAGACGCTGTTCGGTATCGACCTCTTCAGCACCGTGGGTCGTGTTGCGCGATGTCCGGCAGGCTGATGACGCCCACGAGTCGGCCTGCATCGTTGACGCAAACGATTCGCGACTTGTGATTGGCAGCCATCAGCTCCTGCGCGAGGCCGATGTCGTCCTTCGGGGAACGGGAGATGATCTGCCGTGACATCAATTGCTCCACCGTGGTCGTCCCCGGCTTCTTGGCCGCGACGAGACGGACGGCAATGTCTCGGTCGGTGATGGCACGCGCCGCTTCCTCGGCGGTACTTCGGGCCGACAGGCACTGCACGTCATCTTTCATGATCTCTTCGCACAGCATGGGGCCTCCTTTTCGACCGCAGCTGCAACGTAGGCACAGCCCACGACCCGGGAAGGTCCTGGTGAACCCGCAAATCGGGCAGGCGATCGATACGAACTCCCGGAGCTCCGAGCATCGCCCGACTCGTCCGATCGCATTCATGGAGCGGGGCCGGGCCGCCCCTGGTGGGGACTGGCCGCCCGGTGGGTGGTGACCAGATCCAGCAGCTTTCGAACCACGTCCACGTAGGACACGATTCCGATGACGCGTCCCCGGGCGTCAACCACCGGCAAGGCGCCGATCGATTCATGGGCGAGGCGGTGAGCGACCTCGATCAGCGGATCGCCCTCACGCACGCTCTCGACCGGGGTCGTCATGACGGTCGAGATGGGCAGCTCTTCCAGCTCCGTGAGGTCGCGGCCGAGCGCCTCGGCCGGATCTCCGATCGCCGTGCGCACGTCGCGGTCAGAGACAATCCCCACCAGGCGCCCGTCATCATCGACGATGGGTACGTGCTTGAACCCGTGCTCCGTCATGAGCGCCACCGCCTCCAGAACCGGCTGGTATGGCCGAGCAGTTATCGGCTCACGCGTCATGACCTCGGCCACCGACACCGAAGCGTCGGTGCGTGGCATCTCGGCGCGGGCGTCGGCGGCGACGATGTCACCCGCCGTGACCAGGCCAACGATGTTGTCCTCTGCATCCACGACCGGTAGGCAGCCCATCTGGTCCGAGAGCAGGAGGCCGCAGACGACCACCAGCGAATCACCCGGTCGCACCATCACCGGAGGGGTTGACATGAAGTCGGCGACGGTGACGCCCCTGGCCAGGCCCTTCCGTGCCCGGTATCGCAGATAGTCGTGTTCCGTGAAGACGCCGACCACCTTGCGACCTTCTTCGCACACGGGCAAGAGCCGCACTCCTGCCCAGCTCATCAGCCGCGCGGCGAACATCACGTCATCATCGGGCGCCACCGACAGAACGCGGCGGCTCGTCATCACGTCTTTCACGAGCATGGGTCCCTCCGAACGCCTGAAGCGCATCCTCCTCGTCGTTCAACCAGACGGCGCGCCGGCCTCGACGCGATCGAAGGATCGTTGGCCTCTCTCCAGCGCTTCCCGCACCTCCTCGTCGGTCGTGGGGTCGAAGTCCTCGTACCACTGACCAACGGTGATGAACGGCCGCGGCGTCGCAGCGCAGATCACGAGGTCCGCCACCGACTCCAGCTTCTGGCAAGAACCGCGAGGCGCGACGGGCACGGCTGCGATGACCCGCGCCGGGCCGTGTGCCCGCAGGGCGCGCACCGCGGCGCCCATGGTCACGCCGGTGGCGATGCCGTCGTCGGCCAGGATGACGGTTCGACCACCGAGCTGGGCGGGCGGGCGATCGTCCCTGTACGCGTGCTCGAGACGGCGAACCTCACCCATCTCCCGTTCTGCCGCGCTCTCGAACACCTCGGGCTCGATACCGAGCTCGTCGATGACATCCTCATTTCGGATCCGCACGCCGCCACTCGCGACAGCGCCCATCGCCAGCTCCTGATCGCCCGGCACACCGACCTTGCGTACCACGAATACGTCGAATGGCGCCCCCAGAGCCAAGGCCACCTGCTCCGCGACGGGAACGCCCCCGCGCGCCAGTCCGAGGACGAAGACGTCGGGCCGGCCGCGATACGCCTGCAGCTTGACGGCAAGCAATTGACCAGCATCGACCCGGTCCCTGAATATCGCCATGATTCGCGCCAACCTCGACAGAGTGCTGCGCGCGCTTCTCGCGCTCAATGTTACCCTGGTGATCGAGGATTGAACGATCAACCTCGACCGGCAGCGCTCCAGCGCCAGCACATCCGTTCGTGTCAGCATGCCAACGATGGCGCCGTCGGATACCACCGGAAGGCAGCCGATCCGGCGCTCGGCCATTCTGGCCGCCGCCTCGGCGACGTCTTCGTCGGGCGAAATCATCCGCGCGGGCGCGCTCATTGCGGATCTGACGGGCGCTCGCAGAGAATCTCGCCAGCCGCCGCGGGTTGCCAGCCGGAGCAGGCCCCCCTTCGACGTCGCGGCTGAGCACTGGTTTCGCGACGCCGTTCGGCTGCGCTCGCTCGGGCGTCGATCCTCTTGTTCGAACGCGGTGGGGCTCCATCCTTGAATCAGGACCGGGGGGGAACTTCAAATGTTGGAGACAAGTCGTCGAGACGGTGTAAGGGCGCATCCGAGCGCGATGGGTCTGTTGCCGGCACGAGCCGCGCTCGGGTCGACGATGCTCTATCACGGCATTCAGAAGCTGCGAGATCGGGACCAGGCCGGCAGCTCGTTCCAGTCGATCGGCATCTCGCCCGGAAAGCCTTGGGCGCTCGCAACCGCCCTGGCGGAGACATTCGCCGGAGCGTCGGCGCTGCTCGGTGTCTTGACCCGCCCCGCCGCGTTGGCCGTCCTCGTCACTCAGTCGGTCGCGATCGCCAAGGTCCACCGCAGGAACGGATTCGATATCACCAAGGGCGGCTACGAATTCAACATCGCCCTGATGGCGGTCGCGGCCGGGCTGCTGCTTGCGGGGCCGGGGCGTCTCTCGTTGCACGACGCCCTCGATCGAGCGCTCGCCAATCGGCCGATTGCCTCGATGGTTGCCGGCCGCCGTCGACGGCGCCGCACCAGGCTATTCCGCCTCGTGGCCGCTCTGTTGGGGTAGCACCCACGACAGATTCGCCCCGTTGTCCACCATTGCGACGGGGCTCACATTGATCCGTCATGGGGAGGCTTGGCGTGGCGCTGTCACACATCGGCCGAAGAGCTGGCAAGGAGCCCAGCGTTTGGATCGTGAGCACTGATCAGTGGCCGCGCGCGTACCTGCGCGCGGAGCTCATCGAGCGGGGATACGACGCGGTGGGGTTCGTGACCATGAAGGACGCGCTGATCAGGCTGATGCTGGCGCGGTCCAGACGGCCAGCGCTCATGGTGGTCGATCTGCATGGCCAGGACTTGAATGAGAAGATGCGCGCCATGCTTTTCCGCGAAGGCGTTGCGATGCTGGCCATCGCCGACGTCGGCTCCGGCGAGGACGAGCGCCTCGGTCCAATCGTCGCGACCTTGCGCCGCCCGCTGACCATCGGCGCGATCGCCGACACGATCGATCGATTGATGGGACGCGCCAGCGCGGCCCTCCCGTTCCCGGACCACATCCACTAGATGTACCCGCGAGGCCAAGACGCCGCCCAGGCCCGCTACTTTACCGTCGAACCGCCGATCTGGTCGATTCCCGGCAGGTCGGCCAGGTTGGGCTCCAGCACGATCTCGATTCGCCGATTGCGTGCCCGGTTCTCGGGCGTGTCGTTGGGGGCCACCGGATCGAACTCGCCATAGCCGGCCGCCGACAACTGCTGGGGCTTCATACCGCTCGCGATCAGGAAGTTCACGACCTCCACGGCACGGGCGGTCGACAGCTCCCAGTTCGACCGGAAGCGGGCCGTGTGAATGGGGACGTCGTCGGTATGACCGGCGACCTGGTACTTCCGGTCGGTGATTCCCGCGAGCACCTGCCCCACCTTGGCGAGCGCCGTCTGACCCGCAGGCTTGATGACCGTCTTGCCCGAATCGAAGAGGACGTCGGATTCGAGCGCGATGATCATGCGACCGTCGCGCACGATGACCTTCAATTGGCCCGCGTCGATCATCGAACGGAACTTCTCGATCAGGTTGTGAAAGGTGGCCGCGCGCGCGTCGGCGGCAGCCTTCTGCTTGCGAAGCTCGTCGAGGCGGGCCTTGGCGTCGTCCAGGGTCTTCGCGAGTTGTCCCTTTTCGGAGGTCAGCTTGTCGACGTTCTGGCCTAGCTTCTCCAGGCGAGCCTTGAGCTCACCTGCCAGTGCAGTCGTGTCGTCGAGCGATTTCTGGACCTTGTCCCGCTCGGCCCCCATCGTCTTCAACTGGGCGTCGAGATCCGCGTTCTTCTTTTGCAGGTCGGCGATCTGAGCCCGCAGAGCCTGTTCGCGCGCCGCAGCCGCCTTGTCGTGGTCGGCCGTCACCTGCTGCAGCTCGCCGACCTTCTTGTCGAACGTTCCGGTGGTGACGCACCCGCAGGCGAGGACGATCCCAGTAAGGCCCGAGAGAAGCCGCCGGTTCATGTGTGCGCTAGCTTCGCTTGAGCATGATGTCGACGCGCCGGTCGTTCGCCCAGCCTGCCTCGTTGGTCCCGGTCGCGTCGAGCGCGCCGCGGCTCGTCTGCGAGAGATAGAGCGCGCCCACGCCCAGCGACTGCAGATAGTCGTTCACGGTGCGAGCGCGCCGCGAGCCGAGGGCCAGATTGTATTCCTCGGTTCCACGCCGGTCGGCCCGGCCGATGAGCTCGACGCTCTTCCCCTGAAGCGGGCCTGACCGCATGCAGGTCGCGAGCTGCTGCAAGATGTCGTGGTCGTCGTCGCTGAGATCGGCTTTATCGAACCCGAACTTCGGGGACGCGCCGCTCGGCGCGGGCCTGATCCCGCATAGCTGCACGATGTCGCTGGAGACAGCCAAGGTGTTGCTCATCTTCTGGTTCGCGGTCACGTCACGCGACGGCGCGGGCGCGGTGGCGGGAGCAGGCGCGCTTGCGGTGGCGACCGTCTTCGGGGCGACGTTCTCGTGACTGCAAGCGGCGACGACAGAAATGGACATGACGGCGACGGCGGATGCGGTGAACCTCATTCGAATCTCCTCAGGGCAAGTGACGTGCTCACAACCGGGAAATGCCCAATGATATTCCATCCCGCCCACTGGACCATCGCCGGGTCGAGAGACCCCCGGTGAAGTCCCGATGGGCCCGCCGGACCCGAAAGGCGAATACTTCCGTGCTTGCTTTGCCCATGCCGTCTTCGTCGACTCCGACCGATTCGGGATCGTGATGAAGCAGAAGCGCGGGCCCCGACGACGTTGAAGCGCGGCTAGGTCCCGCGGCTGCATCTCTTCCCGCGATCGAGATCCGATTCTGGTCGGCAATGGCGCTCGAGAGCTTCGTCGTTCGTTGCCTCCATCGCCTGGAATCGGGCACCCGGTCGCTCTGCTCGGCTCCCCGGGGCGGACCCGCTTCGCGGGCTCGGGCCCTTGCCTTCTTGGTTCCTGCCGTCCCGGACACCCTCCAAGAACGCGGTCCCCTCGGCCCCGGGGGAGCTGGCGGCGCTCCGTGCGCGGGTGCCCCGATTCCAGACGATGGAGGACCGCCGTGAACGATCTGGAGCTTCATCTCCGCGCCGCCACCGACCCGAACCTCGCCCCCTCCTCCCCGAACCGAGCAGCCCCCCGGGGGCCTGTTTCCCCTGCCCCGCGCGACCGGGGGACATTCCCGACCCGCCCCTCATCCACCGCAGTAGGCGGCCCGGAGAACCGGAAGATCGCCGTGGATCCTTTCACGGTGATCTCAGAAGACATGGCGCCCCACTGAGCGTTCATACCAGCGCTGCGCCGAGTTCCCTGCCGATGCGTGCCTCCTCCTCTTCGTCGGGCAGCCCGGCCTGTGCGCGGTCACCGCGGGACAAGGTGAGAGGCACGTTCACGAGCCCTTCAATCGCCTCGCGCCGCGCCTCGCGGACACGACGACGGGCTTGGGGAGCGAGCATCGCCTGCGACCATTGGTCGACCGCCCACGCGAGAGCGGCATGTTGTGTCTCGTCGCGAGCGATGCCGGTCATAGCGGATCGGATCGCGGGATCGGTCGCTGCGCGAGCCTGCCTGCACGCGAGCAGCGCCGCGTATGTCTCGCGCACGCAGCCCTCGACTGCGTTCTCGCGCGCGACCCCCTCGATGTCACGGATCGGACCGCGGTTCACGCGCACCTCGGGTGCTACCGTCCCCCGCCTGGCGGCGAGACGGCCAATCGCGTCGGCGTGGCGACGTTCGTCGGCGGCTGCCGCGCGGGCAGCCTGAATCAACGCTGGAGGCGCGCGATGCGCGTCGAGCTCTGTCGCGAGAATCTCGAACGCATCGATCGACGCGGCCTCCATGTGTGCGCTAGCCGACAGCCAAGCGGCCAGTGCGTCTCTTGCGGCGACGGACGCTGGAGGGGCCAAGCCTTCGGGACAGCGTCCTCCGCAGAAGGTTTCGTAGGCAATGCGGACTGTGAGGCCGCCGTCGACCGGGACGAGCTCACACGAATGGATCCTTGGCTCGCTCCCTGGCGACCACAGAACCTGTTGGCACAGCGGCGTGCAGTCGGACGAAGACGCCTGGCACCGCGCGAGCAGATCCTCCACGCTGCCATCGACCAATCCCGCGTCCGAACCCTGATATCTCGGGCTTAGCTCGACTGTCTGCATCTTATCCGGGAGCGGGCAGCCGAAGCCTCCAGAGCTACATCCGACGTTGAGACCGGCGCCCAGCAGAAGCGACGGTCCCGCGAGGATAATGCGGCGAAAAAGCGCGACGAGCGAATCGTGATCCACGACGTCCTCACAAGCTAAGAAGCTCGAATCATCCGCCCGATCGCGCCCCCTTGCAAACGCGCCGCTCCGTCACCCAGCGCTTCGACTCGGAGTCCCGGGCAAGGCGACTTTGGGGAACAGCATGAGACGAATTTCGAATCATCACCGTCGGAACTGCCGAGAAGAGTGGAGGTGCAAGCGGTCGACGCGATCTCGGCGCATGTCGCCCCCGGGTGAGGGACGCCGATTGCCCTCGGACGCTCGGGCGGCGGTCGTGCTACCGTCGATGGATAACGCTTAGGAGGTCTTGATGCGCCTGACGATCGCAGCCGTCTCTTCGGTCCTGACTGCCGTCCTTCTTGTCGCGGGGGTGGCGCGCGCGGATTTGGCCCCGCCCGACACGTGCACGTCGCCCGGCCAGCCCTGTCAGAACGCGGGCTCCCAGTACGACCAAGCGGGGACCTGCGCCTCGACGACTTGCACCAAGTCGGTCCGAGGCCCGGACGGAGGGCTCACGCCGATGACGTACGCCTGCAATGTCTGTCAGCCGTCGGGCGCGGGGGGCAACGCGGGCGCCTCGGGCCACCCGGGCGGCTCGACCGGCACCGGCGGAGCGGCGGGCGCTTCGGGTCAGACCGGCGGCTCGACCGGCACCGGCGGGGCGGCGACGTCGACGTCCGGCGGATCGTCGGGGTGCGCGATCGCTGGCGGGGGCGCCGATCCGGGGGCGGGTGGTCTGCTGGCGCTGATCGGGTTGGGGCTGGTGATCGCGCGCCGGCGGCGGGATGTCGCCCGTTGAGGCCTTCGCGGCGTGTGCCGAAGACGCGCTCTCGCCGCTCGACGAGCTGAGACAGCTGGCGCTGCGGCTGGCGGCGAGCTGGCCGTGGGGGCGGACGCTCGCGCGCCGGCGCAGCGTGCGCGTGCCGGTCTTGCTCACCGTGCACGCGCTCGCCGCGTTCGCGCTGGCCGTGATCGCGCCGTCGTTTCTCCTCGTCGTCGCGCCGCTGGTGCTGGGGGTGCCGCATCTGGCGGCCGACGTCCGCCACCTGCTGATCCGGCGCGCCTGGCCGCGCTGGTGGCTGGTGGCGAGCGCCGGATTTGCGGCGATGTTGATCGCGGCGCGCGCGCTTTCCGAGGCAGACGCGCGCTTCAAGTCGCTGGCCGTCGAGCAGGGGATCGCCTCGGCGTGGATCGTGCTCGGCGCGGCGGCGGGGGCGCTCGCGGCTCGCCCGCGCTCGCGAGGCTGGCTGGTGGTGGCGGCCGCCCTCGCGCTGGCGGGGTGGGCGATCGGAGCGCCGCTGAAATTTCGGATGGTTCTCCTGCACGGGCACAACCTCTTCGCCGTCGCCCTCTGGCTGCTGCTGTTTCGCCGAGGGCGGCTGGCGTGGATTGCCGCCGCCGTGGTGCTGACGGGAGCGGCCCTGCTGGCGAGCGGGGTCCTCATCCCCTTGACTGTCGCGCACGGCTGGCTGTCGGTCGCCGGGCTGCACATCTTCGCGGCGGCCGACTGGCTGGCGCCCGGCCTCCCCGATCGCCTCGCGATCGGCCTGGCGATGTCGTTCGCCTTCCTGCAGTCGGTGCACTACTTGATCTGGCTGGTGGCGATCCCCGCCGGCGACCGTCCGGGCGAGGGGGGCCGCGCCTGGCGCGTCGCCTGGCGCGAGCTGGTCCGCGATCTTCGCCCGACCGGCGTCACCGTCGTCGTCGCGCTGGCGGCGCTGGTCGCCTGGGGTGGGTGGGCGGACCCGGGGCTGACCCGGCGGCTGTTCCTGTCGCTCGGAACCTTTCACGCCTGGCTCGAGCTGGCCGTGCTCGCCTTCATCCTCGGCCGGGGCGCGGCGCGTCCCGCGGCAGGATCGACACCGCCGTGACCTTCTGGATCGCCGGCTGGCTGCGCGCGTTCGGCCTCACGCTGCTCTTCGAGCTGCCGGTCGCCACGCCGCTGCTGGCGACCGCCGAGCGGCGGACCGCGCGGCGCCTGGCCGGCGTCGTGGTGGCGAACCTGGCGACGCATCCGCTGGTCTGGTTTCTCTTCCCCGGCCTCGCGCTCGGGCGCTGGGGGCGCTTCGCCGCCGCGGAGGCCTGGGCGTTCGCCGCCGAGACGGCCGTCTACCTCGTCATCTGGCCCGCGCTCGGAGCGCGCCGGGCGGCATTGGTCTCGCTCCTCGCCAACGGCACGTCGGCGGTCGCCGGACTGCTCCTCGCCCGGTACCTGACGGCCGGATAGCCGCGCGAGGCGCCCACAGGCGACGGCCGATCGTCCAGGCGGCGCCCGGACAACAACTCAGGTCCCTCCGCTCTGGTACCCGTAGCAGGAGGAGATGGCGAACTCGGTTCCGAGCGGGATCTGCGAGGAGACCGAGACACTGCCGTGGACGAGGATCCGCTCGATCTGGCAGCTCTCCCCGAAAAAGAAGCTGCTGCTCCCCTGGAGGAGGTCCCGCTGGTAGGACTGGCTGGCATCGCTCGCGAGGGAGATGACGAGTGCCTGGTGGTCGGACGTCGCAGGGACCGCCGCCAGCGTCTCGACGGTGGAAAAGTCAGCTCCTGGCGCGACGGTGCCGACAGGCGTGCAGGAGGTCGGGCTGCCGCCGGTGATCAGGCATCGCTCGACGGCCACCTCTCCATCGACGAGGTTGGTCACGGTGATCTGGTCCGTCGTGGGGTCGGCGTCCTTCGTGCGGGGGTCCATGGTCCACGAGCCCATCTGTCCGCCGAAATGGGTGAAAATCACGGCCGGCTGCTGGGAAAAGGGGTCGAGGGGGGTGACGGGCGCGGAGATGGTCAGCGGCGCCGCCTGGCCCCAGCTCTCGCCGTCGCTGTCGACGATCCCCATGGTGTAGGTACCGGGCGGGATCCCGTTGAGCGAATAGGGGAAGCCTCCAGTCCAGCCTTCTAGGGACAACTGGACGTAGTCGTAGAATCCCTCGTCGGAGGTGACGACGACCGCGTCTTGACCGTTGAGCTGGGGCAGGAATACCTGTTCCGGCATGGGAGGCAGGTCGAA
Source organism: Polyangia bacterium (assembly GCA_035607055.1). Classification (GTDB taxonomy): domain Bacteria; phylum Myxococcota_A; class Polyangia; order Fen-1088; family Fen-1088; genus JADGRB01. The sequence continues at coordinate 8,460 of DATNDC010000066.1, read as the reverse complement.
GATCGTCCAGAGCTCCACCGTGCCGGTTCCCAGGTTGCCGTTGTTGAGGAGTAATGTCCCTGGCGGCTGCGCCGTGAACCCCGTGAGCGGCTTCCGCTGAGTCTGGCAGGCGGCGACGGCCAGCAACGGGAGCAGCAAGTAGAAGCGGGCGCGGGTCATGGTGGCTCCGATCGTGAATCCTCCTCTGTTGAGACGGTGCCGGCGGCGAGCGGGGAAAAAATGTGGATCGTGAGATCGTGGATTCCTAATATCGTTCTGGGAAGCCTGCGTTCACGGCGCCGAAATGCACGCGTCCCCGACCCTGGGAGCGTCGTTCACTCGCCGGTCGCCCGATGAGCCCGTTCTTCGGGACACGTCAGGGAACGCTGAGCACCAGGGTCCAGTCGGCGAACCCGGTGCCGTTGTCGCCCGGGACGTCGAAGGTGTGCGAGCCCGTGTTCGGGAGACTGCCGATGGGCGTGTACGCTCCGGTCGCCGGATTGAACCAGCGCGCGGTGGCCTGGCCGGACAGGTTGGTCAGGTCGACGGTGAAGCTGCCCGGGTGGCCGGGCGGAACGTAGGCCACGAGCAGCGTGCCGGAGGGATCGGCGGCCGCCGTCACCGTCGTGCTGGAGCCCGAACCGTCGCCTGAGCCGAGGCCGGCCGTGACCAGAGCGCGCGCTCCAAACCCGTCGGGCACGAGCGCCTGCCAGGCGACGGAGCGAATGAAGGCGTTCAGATGTGCCATGTCGCCGGCGCCCTGCGTGTCGAGGTGCTGCTCCCAGACGCCGGGCGAAAACGGCCAGACGTAGCCGTTGCCGCTCAGGTAGCCGCCAATCACCGACAGCCAGCCCCACCACTGGAATCGCCGCACGGGCTGGATCGCGTTGGGGTTGAAGTCGTTGCCGTCCGGGCCCTCCTCGTCGTACGGCTCCTCGAGCAAGAACGCGGGCTCGATCGGCGAGCGGGTGTAGGCGCGGCGGCCTTGGCCGATCGTGGCGCCCGTCCAGCTATAAGCACCGTCGAGCGTCATCGCCGCGCCGAAATTGGCCTGGTCGGTGGCGATGCTCTCCGAGTCCCATTCCGCCGACCAGAACGGCGCAGCGCCCACGACGGACTTGATGCCCGTGATGAGCGCCGACTCCGCCGCTTGCTGCGCGGAGGTAAACGACGTCGAGGTGCCGATGTCGCCGCCGGCCATCCAGACGACGTTCGGTCGCGTGGCGAACAGGTTCCCCAGATAGGTCCCATACGCCCGCATCCTGGCGGGGCCGTTGGCCACCACCTCGCCCATCCAGCCTTGCGCTTCTTCCCCGTGGTAACCGAGGTAGGCCGGGAACATCAGCGCCGCCGCACCGTGGGCCGCGAGATTGTCGACCAGGCCGGCCACCGCGTTCCAGAACGCGGGGTTCGGTGTCGAGAAGTCGGGGCCGTCGACGTCGACGTCGGAATAGCTCAGGTTGCCGTCCCAATCCGCGCCCCCGAGCGTCTTGAGGAAGGGCGCGTCGCCGTCGCCGTCGAAGGGGACGTTGGCGGCCCGGGAGTCCCGCCAGAGGGCGGCGAATTCGAAGGCGTCGTAGCCCTTGGAGACGCTGTCGGCGATGAAGGTGGCGGCGTCGGCGGCGGGCAGCGAGACGATGTTCCAGGCCGTGCGCCCGAGGAGGGGGAAGGGATTGCCCTCCGCGTCCTGCAGGAAGCGGCCACCGGCGGCCGCCGAGAGCGGAAAAATCTTCCCGCCGCCCCCGCCCGCATCGGCTCCGCTCTGACCGCCCGCCCCCGCCGCGCCTGCCCCCGCCTCCTGCCCCCCGGCTCCTGCCGCGCCGTCCGCGTTGCCGGCGGCGCCTCCCCCGCCCGCCCCACCGTCGACACCCGCGTCGCCGGAGCCGGCCGCCTTGAACGCCAACATCTGCATGACCCACCAGCCACCGGGCGACATCGACGCCGTCGCCGCGTAGCTGCCGGCCTGGGCAGGCACGTCGTCTTCGAGCAAGTCGCTGTCGGGCTTCGTCACCAAGCGCTCGCTCCATCCGCTCTCGAACCCCGTCGAAGCCGTGCCGATGTAGTCGCTGGCCACGAGCAGCTCGCCCGCGCCGACGCCGGTGAGTGGGCTGCTCGAAGAACTGCCGGACGATCCGCTGCTTCCCACCGCCCTGTCGAAGACCTCGAGGCCGCTGTACTCGGCGACGCGCAGGTCCACGAACGGCGCGCGGCCGCTGAAGGCAACGGTGACCGCATTTCCGCCCCCTGCAACGTCGAGCGCGTAGTACGCCGATTGCGTCGCCGATCCGGGCTCGCGCGTCGGACCGATCGCTCGGGTGTACGTGTTGTGGAGGCTATCGGTGACGCTGCTGATATTCGTCACGCTGTCGTTCCAGCCGGCGAAGACGACCACCAGGTCGCCCGCGCGCTCGGCCGAGGAGAAGGCACACGACACGCTGCTCATCGTGGACTGAGGCGTGGCGGACGCACCCTGGACATAGGTCGGGGCCGACAGGCTTCCCGAGACTTGCGTCAGATCGGACCCGGGCGCCGCACAGCTCAGCGGGAGCAAGAACGAGAAAGCGAAGTACTTCTGGATAACCCTCCTGAGCAGAACCAGCTCCTCGACGTACTTGATCTCCACAGCCCCTCCCCCAACGGCGCCGGCCCGTGAGAAGAAAGCTAAGGCGTTGCCCTAGGCATGGAAGCCGGACGAGATGCCTGAGCCGCTCGCGGCGGCGTCGGACCGGAACCCTAGTAGATCGCGATCTCGCTGTTGCCGAAGGCGGGAAACTGCGCGCTCGCGTCGAGGAGCCGCAGCCGCACGTAGCGCGCCGTTCCCGACAACGCGACGAGCTGGTACTGCTGGCTCGAGATCGGCGCCGCCAGCGCCGACCAGGTAGCGCCGTCGAGCGAGCCTTCGACGGTGGCGAACGATGAGGTGCCGAAGGCGACGTCGTAGAGCACCAGCGCGCTCACGGTCGTGGCCGCTCCGAGATCGACGTAGACCCAATTGTTCTGCGGCGGCGGCGTGCACGACTGCCCGGAAGGACATTGCGGCGCGGGCAGCGGCTGCAGGCTGGTCGCCAGATCGCCGTCGGTGAGGGAGCAGGGGCTCTGCTGGACGGGACCGCTCGCCCCCTCGAGCCAGCAGTCCTGGCCGCGCGAGAGCGGGAGGCGGCCTTGCGTCGCGTAGGCCGTCGAGGGCGAATACCAGGTCAGGTCGAAGTCGGTCCCGTCGCCGGCGATCTTGCGGTGCGCCCAGGTGGCCCAGTTGCCGGCGAAGTCCTGCGTGACGCGTGGATCGACGCTCACCTCGGTCGCGGAGCCCGAGGTCGGCGCCGACCAGATGATCTGTCCCTCGGCCGTCGTGATCTGCAGCCGGTAGTCGTCGGCGGCCGAGCCGGTCGCGCTCTCCAGCGAAGGCCAGGAGAACGACAGCGCGCCGCCCGTGTCGGCTTCGCTGCCGGCGGTCTCCCAGAGCCGCAAGGGCGGGACGGTCACCTCGGTCCGCTGGAGGTAGAAGTCGGCGTCGACGCCCGCGGGGGCGGTCGCGGGCGGGCTCGGCGGCGGACCGCCCAGCCAGGTCGAGAACAGCAGCGCCTCGCCCGTCGAGCCCTGCGTGTCGGCCCCGCGAATCGCCCCGAACGTGTAGCTGCCGTCGGCGGCGGCGGTCGCCTGCGCGTACGGACGGCAGAGGCTGTCGTTGCCGGTGATGCAGGCGAGCCCGACGCTGCCGACGATGGTGACGAAATCGCCGATCGCTTGCAGCGCGTCCGGGTGGCGAATGAGCTGCACGTTGGCGGCCGCGTCGCCGTCACCATTCTGTCGTTGGGCCACGCCGCCGACGGAGAGCGTGGCGTTGGGATCGACCTGGCTGGCCGGACCCAGACATCCTGAAGCGAGCGTCGCGACGGCGAGAGCGGACAAGGTGCGCATGAATGCCTCCTCGGGCCACGGCACCACAATCGGCCGTCCCCGCCTCGAACTTGTGCAACCCGGTTGCCAGCCGCGAGCGCCCGCGGGCGCGCGGCTGGCGCCCCCCCTCACTGTTGGAGAATCGACGGGCGCCGTCAGTCACACATTGGGCGCGGGCGTCGGCCCGGCGCCCACGGAGGATCACCTCGCGCGATCCACGATCTCGGAAGGCGAGATCGCCCGAGAGAACGGCCATTTCCCGCTCCGACCACGTTGACAGACCCCCACGGCGACAGCCCCTTTACCTTCGTGACGGCTCCGCGCGAAGCGAATCCCTCCCGCTCTGCCCCCTCCGACGACGCCGAGACCCGCAGCGAAACGCTCGCCTCCGCCGTCGGCCCGGCGCGCCCCGCCGCCGCTCGGCGCTCGAACCGCCTCCTTCGGGTCGCGACCGCGCTCGGCCCGGACCTGGGACTGACGATCGTCTTTGTCGTCGCGCTGGCGGCGCTGGTCGCCAACTTCGGCGCCTCCTTCGTCTGGGCCAAGGGGCCGATCCTGGTGGCGGGTGGAATCCTCCTCTTGCTCCTCGCCGTGGCGTTCGTTCGTCACCTCCCCGCGCTGGTGCGCGGCGCTCCGCAGGCCTGGCCCGAGCTCCGCACGGCGTCCCGGCGGGTCGTTCGCGACTGGGCCCCCTTCACCATCATCATGTGGGCGTTCGAGAGCATGGAGACGTACACCGGCGTCATCCGCAAGACCGGGATCGACGCCGCGCTCTACCGGATCGACCTGCGTCTGTTCGGGGTCGAACCGACGGTCTGGGCGGGGCGCCTCTGCCATCCCCTGCTGACCGACTGGATGTCGCTCGCCTACGGCCTCTACTTCATCCTCCCGATGGTGGTCGCCTGCGCCCTCTCGCTGCGCGGCCGGCGGGATGACCTGCGCGAGCTGTCGACGGCGGTGATCGTGCAGATGGGGATCGGCTTCCTGCTGTTCCTCGTTTTTCCGGCCGGACCGCCGCGCTTTTATCCCCCCTTGTCGAGCGGCGGCTTCCATCCCCTGCACCTCCACTCGGTGACGGGGCTCTACGAGATGCAGCAGAGCGCCTTCGACACCGTCGACCCGCTGCGCATCCGGTCGGCGTTCCCCTCGCTGCACTGCTCGATCGCGGTGCTCACGCTCTTCTATGCCTGGCGGTTCGGCGACGCGCTCCTTCCCCGGCGCCGGCGGCTCTACTTCTGGATCTGCCTGCCGCTGGTGATCTCGCTCTGGCTCTCGACCATCTACCTCCGCCACCACTGGGTGCCCGACATCGCCGCCGGCATCCTGCTCGGCCTCGCCTCCGCCCTGCTGGCGCCGTGGCTGCGGAAGACCTGGCCGCACGCCCCCGCCGCCGGCTGAGCCCCCCGGCGCCCGGCGATCGGGGATGCGCTCAGCGGCCGCCCCCTCGCCGGCCAATCACCACGAACAGGCCCCCCTCGGCGCCCAAGGTCCGCATCCAGCCCAGCTGGGCCAGGATCCCCTCGGGCCACCAGTCGTCCTCGGCCGGCGAGAAGAGCTCGTCGCCGCGCGGCCCGTCGCCGTCGAGCAAGGCGCTCGGGTAGCAGCGGAGGTACTCGACGTCGTTGTCCCGGAACCACCGCTGCACCTCGCCGAGTGTGTGGCGGTGCTCTTCCGGGTGCAGGTACTGATCGCGCAGCCAGGCCGCGCGGCGGGCGGGCTCGTGCTGGCGCGCCGACAGCACCGGGTCGCCGACGACGAGGCGCATTCCCGTCGCGCGCGCCAGGAGGCGCCGCAGCCGGTGCGGAAACCGCGCGAAGGCGTTGTAGAGGCCGACCACGATCACCCCGTCCGGCCGGGCCAGCCGCGCCAGGGCGCCGAAGGCAGCGCGGGGATCGGGCGTGTGGTGCAAGACGCCCAGCGAGAGGACCACGTCGAATCGCCCCTCGCCGAGACCGGGCCGTCGCAGGTCGGTCTCCACGAACAGCGCCCCTTCCACGCCGAACCGGCGCGCGGCGTCCGCCGCCAGCGCCAGCGCCCCGCGCGTGAGGTCCGCGCCCACCACCCGGCGCTTTCCGTTGGCCAGAAAGATCGTCATCTGTCCGGTCCCGCAGCCGAGGTCGAGCACCCGGGCATCCTGCGGGATCGCCTCGTCCAGCAGGCGGGCCAGCGCGCTCCGCTCCGCGCGCAGGCGCAAGCTGGCCAGCGTGTCGCGCGCGCCGTAGCTGGGGAACGGCGCCTCCTCGTAGAAGCGCCGCACCCGCTCGGTCCGTCGATCCTCCATGCTTCAGAAGATCGCGTAGATGAAGGGCGCGATCGCCTCGACGCTGAAGGCGAACAGCAGGATGAGCCCGGTCGCGCAGAGAAACACCGCCAGCGGCATCATCCAGCGCTGCCCGCGCCAAAGTCCCCGGGCCAGCCCCCCGACCGACGGTCCGACGGTGGCCAGCAGGGCCACGCCTCGCCGAAGCTTTCCGCGCCGCTTGATCACGCGATCGCCTCCTCGGGTTCTCGCGCGGCATGCGCGCGCTTCACCATGATTCGTCCCACCACCAGCCGATCGAGGTCGGAACGCCAGAACGTCGAATAGCCCTCCACGACCCGGTTGACGATCGGCTCGCCCGCCAGGTTGAACGAGGTGTTGAGCAGGACCGGGACGCCGCTCTGCCGCCCGTAGGCGTGCAGCAGCGCGTGGAACAGGGGGGCCATCGTCGCGTCGACGGTCTGCACGCGCGCCGTTCCGTCGACGTGCGTGACGGCCCCCAGCCGCGACCGCCACTCCGGCCGGACCGGGAACACCCCGGACATGAAGCGGCCCAGCCGGACGCCGCCGGGGGGCAGCTCGAAGTAGCGCTCGGCGAGCTCGGCGGGAACCGCGGGCGCGTAGGGGCGAAACTCCTCCCGCCGCTTGACGCGCAGGTTGAGCCGATCGCGCGTGCGGGGGTCGTGCGGCGCCGCCAGGATGCTGCGATGGCCGAGCGCGCGGGGCCCGAGCTCGAGCGCGCCGTCCATCCAGCCGACCAGCTCCCCGGCGACGAGCGCCGCCGCCACCTCGTCGCAAAGAGCCCGGTCGCTGCCGAGCGCCGAGACCGGAAGACCGTCCTCGGCGGCGATGCGGCCGAGCTCGGCCGGGTCCGCCACCGGGCCCCAGAAGGGGTGATCAGGGATCTGGCGATCGGGCCGTCCGAAGTGGATGCGATCGGCATAGAGGGCCGCGCCGAGCGCGCACCCCGCGTCGCCGGGCGCGGAGGGGACGAACACCCGCTCGAATCCGCTCTCCCGCAAGAGTCGCGCGTTGGCGCAACCGTTGAGGGCGACGCCGCCGCCGAGGCAGAGATCGCCGAGCCCGGTCTCGACGCGCAGGTGGCGGGCGATGTCGACCAGCACCTCCTCGAGGACCGCCTGCGCGCTGGCCGCGATGTCGGCGTAGCGCGCCCCCTCCGGCGTGGCGAGATCGATCGCCTCCTGGGGATCCCGCGGCGGTCCGAACAGCTCGACGAAGCGCGCGCTGAAGGAACGCCGGGCGCTCTCCTGAAAGTCGAAGTAAGGGAGCGCCAGCCTGAACGCGCCATCCTGCGTGCGAACGAGGGTGCGCCGGACCTCGTTCAGGAAACGCGGCTTTCCGTAGGAGGCGAGCCCCATGACCTTGTACTCGCCTTCGTTGACCGGAAACCCGAGGTAGGCGGTGAAGGCCGAATAGAAGAGGCCGAGCGAATGCGGAAAGCGCACCTCGCGCAGGAGCTCCAGGCGGGAAGGACCGCCGGGCGCCCGGGTCCCCCGCCCGACCGTCAGGGTCGCCCACTCCCCGACGCCGTCGGTGGTGAGGATCGCCGCGCGCTCGGTCGGCATCGGAAAAAAAGCGGCCGCCGCGTGCGCCTGGTGGTGCTGGGTGAACAGGATCTTGTCGCGCGCGACGCCCAGCTCGCCGCTGATGATCCCCTTGACCCAGACCTTCGACCCCAGCGCGTTTCGCATCGCGTGCACGAACGCGCGCCGCGAGCGGGGAAAGGCGCGCAGGACCGTGGTCAGGATGCGCGCGAACTTCAGCATCGGCTTTTCGTAGAAGACCACCGCGTCGAGATCGCCGGGCTCGAGCCCGGCCGACTCGAGACACCAGCCGATGGCCGCCAGCGGAAACCCGGCGTCGTTCTTGCGCCGCGAGAGCCGCTCTTCCTCGACGGCGGCGACCGGGACGCCGTCGATGACGAGCGCCGCCGCCGAGTCGTGGTAGTGGGCCGAGATCCCGAGGATGTGCATCAGTACTGGCTCTCCAGCGCGCCGGTCGGGGCGCAGTCCTGCCAACCTTCCCGTTCGCGCCGCGCCGCCCGCTTGGCGGCGATGGCGAACCAGGGCAAGAGCAGGAAGTACTGCAGGCCGAGGAAGAGGCCGCCGAGCAGCCCGGCCAGGGCGCCGGCCAGCCGGAGGTAGGCGCGCCAGAGGCGACCGGCGCGCGCCCGCCAGAGCGCCCGCCGGCTTCGCGCCGGCGCCACCCGGCCGAGCTGAGTCCTGGTGTAGGTCATGTGAAACACCTCGTCGCGCAAGACGTCGTCGAAGACCGCCCCCGTCTCGGGGTCGCCTTCCAGCACC
>DATNDC010000039.1:0-38428 GCA_035607055.1 Polyangia bacterium | reverse complement strand
TGATCATGCTCTTGACGAACGGGGCGTCGGGGGCGTTGGGGGCGAGCTCGAGGTACTTCTTGTAGTTGTCGTTGGCCTGCTGCGCGCGTCCGGCACGCATGTAGCATTTGCCGAGGAACTTGTAGGCGGCCGGGAGGCGCGGGCTCATCTTCTTGGCCTCCTCGCCACGGCTGCAGGCCTCGCCGACCTCGCCCTGGCCGAGCAGCTTGTCGGCCTCGGCGAGCACCTCCGGCGCGCCCCGTGGCGGGGGCGCGGGCGCCGGCGGCGCCGCGACGGGAGCGGGGGCGGCCACCGCCGGGGCGGGAGAGGGCGCGGCCATCGCGTTGGGCTTCGGGGCGGTTGCGGTGTGGTGGTGCTTGCCGTGCTCGTGCGTCGCGGGCTCGTGCGCGGCGACCGGCGCCGGCGCAGCCGCCGTCGGAACGGTCGGCATCGGTTCGGCCGCCGCCGGCGACGGGGTCGGCGCGGGCGCCGGCTTGGCGGCCGGCGGCAGCGGCGTCGCCCGCGCGGCCTCGATCGCCGCCACGCTGGCCTCGTCCGCCCGCTTCATCTCGATGCGCGCCTTGTAGGTATAGACGGCGCCGGCGATCGACACCGCCGCCAGCGTGGCGATGCCGGCCACCACGATCGGCGTCTGGCGCCGCGGCCGTCCGGTCAGGTTGGTGGTGGTGCCGAACTTGTCCGCGGGCGACTGCAGCGGGACCGTCCCGGTGCCGCGGGCGCCGGCGGCGGTCAGGTCGTGGCCCGAGATGTCGCGCACCGTCGGCGACGAGGCGCGCACGCTGGGAGCGACCGGCGTGGCAGGCCCGCTGGTGGCGCCCAGCACCCCCTCGAGCACCTCGCGGAACGCGAGGGCCGTCGGGTAGCGCATCTCGCGCTCTTTCTCCAGCCCCCGCATGACCACGTCGTCCACGATCTTGGGGAGCCGCAGATCGGGACGTCGCTTGCTGGGCGGCACCGGCGTCTCGACCAGGTGCCGGCTGACGATGGCCATCGGCGAGTCGGCCCGGAACGGGATGTCGCCGGTGACCATCTGGTAGAGGATCACGGCGGCGGCGTAGAGATCCGCGCGGCCGTCGAGCTGTTCGGCGCGCGCCTGCTCGGGCGCCATGTACTCCGGCGTGCCGCAGACCAGCCCCTGGATCGTCAGCATGGCGCCGCGATCGTCGCCCTCGGAGAGTGTCGCCTTGGCGATCCCGAAGTCGCACACCTTGACGAAGTCGCGCTCGTCGCGGCGCTGGATGAGCATGATGTTGCTCGGCTTGAGGTCCCGGTGGATCACGCCCTGGGCGTGTGCTTCCTCCAGCGCCGACAGCACCTGCGAGAGGATCCGGACCACACGCGGCAGCGGCAGCGGAAAGTCGTCGCGGATCACCTGCGCCAGGTCCCGCCCGGACAGGAGCTCCATGGCGATGTAGAGCGTCCCGTCTCTGTCCTGTCCCGAATCGATGATCTGGATCGAGTGCGGGTGATTGAGCAGCGAGGCGCTCTTGGCCTCGCGCTTGAAGCGTCCGACCAGCTTCTCGTCACCCATGAGGTGCGGGTGCAGCACCTTGATCGCGACCTGCTTGCCCAGCGAGAGCTGCTCGGCTTTGTAGACGTTCCCCATCGCCCCACTGCCGATCAGCCCGTCAATCCGGAAATTCCCGGCGATGACCCGGCCCGGAAGGGGGTCGAGGCGCTGAGGTGCCGGGTCCTGCTCCTGGGGCGGGCTCATGGGTCAGAGGTACGACCGCGAGATGATACCCCAGCCCCCCAGCTTGTGAAACAGCCCGGCGGAGCCCCCCGTAAAGCTAATCTCCCAGGCAGATGCCGAGGTCGCGCGCCGTCATCACGGTGTCGGAGTCCAGGGGCACCGTCTTCATGACCGCGATCGCCTCCTCCATCTTGACCGGCACCATGTGGGGCGGGTGATAGGCGACGATCTTGCCGAACTCGCCCTGCTCGACCATCCGGACCGCCGCGGCGCCGAAGCGCAGCGCCAGCAGACGATCGCGGTGGGTCGGGCTGCCGCCGCGCTGCAGGTGCCCCAGCACCAGCGACCGGCTCTCGAACCCGGTTCGCTCGCCCAGGTAGTGGCCGATCTTTTCGGCCAGACCGCCGAGTCGAACCTCGCGCCCGAGCTCGGTGCCGATGGTGCTGATGGTCCCGTCCTTGGGCATCGCTCCTTCGGCGACGACGACGATGCAGTAGCGGCGCCCCGAGGCGTAGCGCTTCTTGATCCGGTCGACGACGCTGTCGATGTCGTAGGGGATCTCCGGGAGCAGGATGACGTGCGCGTTCCCCGCCACGCCCGCGTGCATGGCGATCCAGCCGGCGTAGCGCCCCATCACCTCGACGACCATGATCCGCTCGTGCGACTCGGCGGTGCTGTGCAGTCGGTCGATGGCCTCGGTCGCCACGGTCACCGCGGTGTCGAACCCGAACGTCGCCTGCGTGCAGGAGAGGTCGTTGTCGATCGTCTTGGGGACCCCCACGATCGGCATCCCCTTCTCGATGAAGCGGGTGGCGATCCGGAACGCGCCGTCGCCGCCGATGGCAATGAGCGCGTCGGCGCCGATCTCGCGGAAGCGGCGCATGATCTCGTCCGAGACGTCGACGGTCGTCTTCTTGCCCTCTTTTTCGATGATGAACTCGAAGGGGTGCCCCTTGTTGACCGTCCCCAAAATCGTCCCGCCGAGGTGAGCGATGCCGCGCACCTTGTCGCGCGTCAGCTCGATTAGCCCGTCGCGCGGCGGCTCGAGCAACCCGTGGTAGCCACGCCGGATTCCGGTGACTTTCCAGCCCCGGCGAAGCGCCGACAGGGTGACGGCTCGAATGACGGCGTTGAGCCCCGGGGCGTCGCCACCCCCGGTGTTGACGAGGATATGCATGTACCTAGAGGCCATATCCTGGCTGGGCCCGGATGGCAACTCCGATACGGATCCGGGGTCCCGAGCCCCCAGAGCGGCGCGCGGTGACCGTTGTTACGAGCGGCGGGGCTCGGATTGGCCGAGCGTGGCGCGGAGCGTCTCGAGCTCCGTGGCCAGCTCGACCGCGGCAGTCACGGCCGAGGTGGTCTTGTCCTGGAGTCGCTGCTGCACGCGGTGCTGCACGCGCAGCTGTCGAAGCTGCCAGTCGACCCGCGACTGAGAATCATCGGAGAGGGCCAGCTCCGGTCGTTCGTAGAACGGGTTGTCGCAGGTCTCACCGCGAACGATGGCCACCGGGTGGGTGCGGAGCACGTCCTGCACCCGGTGCGGCGGAACGATCGTCCGCGGGTAGCGGCAGAGGCCGACGAAGGGAAGGCGCGCGAACCGGTCGTTGATCTGCGCGTCGTACCAGACCATCTGCCGCCAGACCTCGTCGCTCGGGACCATCGTCATTCCACCGGTCGCCGAGAGGCCGGTGAAGCCGTCGGCCAGCGCCCGCTCGAGGTCGCTCTCGAGTCGCTCGAGCACGACCTCGGGGACGAAGGCGCCGCCCTCGAGGTAGTACTCTTCGGGCGTCCGGAAGACCAGGGCCCCGCGCGACTCTGCCCGCAGCGAGCAGAGCCCTTCCTCTTCCAGCGCCACCCCCAGCTTTTCGTACTCTTCGCGCGTCCCCACGAACAGGCAACGCATCCCGTGCGTCAGCCCTTCGTGGACGAACGCGCGGAGCGCGCTCTCTTTCTCGGATCCGGTCTCGAACGGAAGGCAGATATGTCGGCTGCGATGGAGGCTGTTACGCGCCGCGTGCGCAGTGGGGCTCATGTTTCCTGGAGTCTTCTTTGCTGCGGACAGTCTACACGGTCAGGCAAAATTGCGGATCGACTTTGTGCGCTTGTTTGTTCGCCTGTTACGGCTGGGCTGGCTCGAGAATGGCGACCGGTAGGATGGAAAAGATCTTCTCCGCCGGCAATCGACGTTTGTCATTCCCGGCAACCTCGACCGTGATCCCGCTGAGCGCATCCTTGTACCGTTGCGCGGAGAGCTGATCCGGCAGTTGCACCTGGGCCTCCGAGCGGCTCGCTGGACTTTGCAGTCCGGCAAAAAACCGTCCGACCACGGTCAGAGAAGCCGTCCCGCTCGGGCCGACCCGCGCGAACGCGAGGACGTGGCGAGAGCCGGGCCCCTCGACCGCCAGCGGCAGGTAGTCCCCCCGCCGATAAAGGTCGGCATGGCGCCGGCGGTGCGCGAGCGCGCGCATCGTCACCAGCAGCTTGAGAGCGCCGTCCGTGGGCTGCGCGCGCGCGACAGCGATGCGCCGCCGGAGCGCCTCCCCCTCGAGGGGGCCGAGCTCGCGGAGCAGGGCGCGGCGGGCGGCGTAGTCGACCGGCCGGCGGTTGTCGGGATCGACCAGCGAGAAGTCCCAAAGCTCGGTCCCTTGATAGAAGTCGGGGACGCCCGGGACGGTCGCTTTGAGCACCACCTGGCAGAGCGAGTTCTCGACGCCCGGGCGCGCGATGCGGGCCAGGAAACGACGGAAGTCGGCCAGGAACGGGCTTTGTCCCCCCTGTCGATCGAGCAGCCCGCGGAGAAACTGCTCGCACGCCTTCTCGTAGGGCTCGTTGACGTTGATCCAGCTGGTGTGCAGCTTCGCCTCACGCAGCGCTTTGACCAGGTAAGCGCTCACCCGATCGGCCAGATCCTGGTGCTCGGCCTCGGAGAGCTCGCGCTCGAGCGCCGCCAGCGGCCACACGCCGAGCAAGGTCTGATAGATGAAGTACTCCTCGTTGCTGCCGGGCACGCGGACGTCGTCCACCCGCGGCTTCGAGCGCCGGTTCATCCGCTGCCAGCGCCTGACCGTCTCCAGCCACTCGCGCGGGATCTCCGAGAGGACGTCGAGGCGCGCCCGCATGTCCTCGCCCCGCTTGGTGTCGTGCGTGGCGGTGGCGGAGAGCCCTTCGGGCCAGCGCTCGCTTCGATCGGCGCAGAAGACGTGGAACCGCTCCACGTCCATCGGGCCGGTCGTGGGCCGGCCGCCGACCTCGTTGAGTGAGGCGAGCGGGTAGTAGCGATAGAAGACCGTGTCCTCGAGCCCCTTGGCCATCACCGGGCCGGTGAGCTGCTGCAGGCGCATCACCAGCTCGCGCCGCTCGACGTGGTCGGCCGGCGAGGTCCCCTCGGGCTCGCGCAAGAGGAGCAGGTCGCAGAGGAAGTCGAACAGCGATTCCGAGGTGGCGCGGTTGCGCCGCTTGGCCTCGCGGACGGCGCGCAGCACGTGCAGTCGGTCGCCGTCGCTGATCGACGGCGAGTCGGGCTGGGCGTAGGTGCGGTAGACCGGGAAGCAGGCGATCACCTCCGAGAGCGCCAGGTGCAGGCTGCTGGCGGTGAAGTCGCGCGACCAGCGGTGCTGCTCGGAGATCCGGTCGAGCCGCCGCGCCAGCACGTAGAGCTCGCTCGACATCGCGGTCCGCAGGATCAGCTTCTTGGCGCGGTAGAGCAGATCGTCGAAGGTGCCGCTCCCTTCGCGCATCCGCCGGTAGCCGCGCTCGATGAGGCGCAGGCCCGCCCCGTCGACCAGCAGGCCGTTGACGGCGTTCAGGAGCTCGTAGCCGGTGGTGCCGTGGACGGGCCATTCGGTCGGGAGCTCCTCGGCGCCGGTCAGGATCTTCTCCACCACCACGTAGACGCGACGGTGGTCGCGCGGGGGGGCGCCGGCCTCGCCGTCGCGCGGGCGCTGCAGGTCCTCGAGGTAGCGGCGCGGGTCGTAGAGGCCGTCGACGTGATCGATGCGGAGGCCGGTCACCTTCCCCGCGGCGAGGAGCTGGAAGGCCTTGTCGTGGACCGCCTCCAGGACCTTGGGCTCCTCGATGCGGATGGCCGCCAGATCGTTGATGTCGAAGAAGCGGCGGTAGTTGATCTCCTCCGCCGCCACCCCCCAGTAGGAGAGCCGGTAGGCCTGCTCGCCCAGCAGCGCCTCCAGCGTGTCGAAGCTGTGCGGCTTGCCGGGGTGACCGTTGATCGCCTGCAGGCTCCGCTCGAGCGCGTCGCGGACGGCGGCGCTGGCGGACACCAAGGTGTCGAGCCGCCTCTTGACGATCTCCTTCTCGCGCTGCCGCTCGCGGATCTTCTCCGGATCGATCTCCCAGCGGGTGGGGAGGTTCTTGGTGGCGGTGACGATGCTCTCGATCTCCAGCACGTCCGGGTGATCGTCCGGGTGGGTGCGCCGCAGGTCGGTGACCATCGGCTCGAGCAGCGGCAGGATGGTGCGCGGCCCGATGGGGAAGCGCGAGGCGCCGTACTGGGCCTGGAAGGCGCCGCCGACATAGCCGATCGAGATCTCGCTCCCCTCGAGCACGCGGCCGTATTGCTGCCCCAGCACCGGCAGCAGGATCTTCTCGTCCAGCTCGGACTTGGGTGGGTGCCAGTCGATGTCGAAGAAGGGGGCGAAGGGCGAGCTGCGGCCGTTCTCCAGCACGTCGTTCCACCAGTGATTGAGGTCGCTGGCGATGCACATGTGGTTGGGGACCACGTCGAGCACCAGCCCCATCCCCCGCGCGCGGAGCGCCGCGGCCAGCGCGTCGAGGTCGCTCTCCGTCCCGATCTCCGGGTTGAGCCGGGCGTGGTCGACGACGTCGTAGCCGTGCGTGCTGCCGGGGCGCGCGGCGAGAAAAGGCGAGGCGTAGATGTCGCTCACCCCCAGCGCGGCCAGGTAGTCGACCAGCGCGGTGGCGTCGCGAAAGTTAAAGTTCTTGTTGAACTGAAGCCGGTAAGTGCAAATGGGGACTCGGACCGTCATCGCGCGCGCCGTCCCAACGTAGTCGTACCGTCGGCGAACGCAAGCAGTCCGTCGCGCTCAGAACGAGGGAGCCATCGGTCGATCCGCCGGATCGCGCATGCGCGACGACGGCGGCGGCGCGGGTGGCGCCGGGCTCACCGCCGGGCCAGGCGGCGGCTCGCGCTCCGGCGCGGGGGGGGGCGCGAAATCGTGCGACGGCGAGTCGGTGGTGGGGGCCGGCGGCGGAATGGTGAACTGGTCCTGAACCTTGTCGGGCCCGAGCGACGGGGGCGGCGTGCCGGGGGGCTGCGCGAACGGGTTCGCCCGCCTGGTCGGCGCCGCGGGTGCGGCGCTCGGCGCCTCGGGCTCGAAGGGCTTCGTGGGGGAGAGATAGACGCTCCCCGGGTGGTGGATCGGGCGCGGCTCGGAGACATGGTGATGGCGCGGCTTGGTCGCGGCGGTGGGCCTGTCGGCCACGGGAGCTGGTTTCGGCCCGACCGCTGCCGGGGCGGGCGGCGCCGCCTTGGCGGGCGAGGGTGGCGCCGCCGCCGCGGGCAGCGAGGGGGCGGAGACGGGCGGGACCTCGCGGACCGGCGCCGGTGCGGGCGCGCTCGTCGAGGCGGCCGGACGGAGGCCGAGCGCGTGCCGGGCGGCCGGGACGATCCGGCGGTAGAGGCCGCTTACGCCCAGGATGGCGGCCAGCAGCAGGATGGCCAGGCCGGCCAGCGCCAGCCGGTGGTGCGTCACCGGCAGCTCGTCGCCGGCGTCGTCCACGCTCCAGCGGCCGGACGGCCGGACGCCGGCAGGCGACTCCTCCCCGAAGTCGGCGCCCAGATCGACCTGCCGCCGCTTGGGCGCCGGGCGGAGCGGCTCCGGGCGAGGCTCCGCCAGGCGAAGCGGCGCGGCGTCCGGCGGCTCGCCGCCGAGCAGCTCGGGCGGAGGTGTCCGGACCGGCGGCGGCTCGTCGGTGATCTGGGCGCTCGGCCCCGCGCTCTTCCGATCGCCGAGCCTCGGCCCCGTGGCCTGGTGGGCCGGGCGCAGCGGCGGGGGAGGCGGCGTGGCGATGAGCGTCGTGTTGAGATCGACAGCGCCGGCGGTGGCCGCCTCGTGCGAGAGGGTCTGCTCGGAGGCCGCCTCGAACGCGCGCGCCATCTCCATCATCCCGCCGAAGCGGTGGTCGGGGTCCTTGGCCAGCGCGCGATCGAGCACCGCCTGCAGCGCGCGCGTGTCCCAGAACGCCGGCAGATAGCGGGCGAGCGGCGGCGCCTCCTCGTGGACCACCTGATAGAGCAGCGAGGCGATGTCGTCGCCGGCGAAGGGATCCCAGCCGGTCAACATCCGGTAGGTGATGGCGCCGAGCGCGAACTGGTCGCTGCGCCCGTCGACCTCGCTGCCGCCCCGCGCCTGCTCGGGCGACATGTACGCGGGCGAGCCGAGCATGTCGGTCGGCGAGGAGAGCAGCGTCCCCGAGGTGCGGATCTTGGAGATGCCGAAGTCGAGCACCTTCACCAGCTCGTCGACCTGGCCGTCGATCGCCACCAGGAAGATGTTGGCCGGCTTGAGATCGCGGTGGACGATCCCGTGCGCGTGCGCGATGGCCAGCGCGGAGGCGACCGCCTCGACGACCCGCACGGCCGCCGGCAGCGGGAGCGGCCCCTCCTCGGCGAGCCGCCGCTCGAGATCCCGCCCCTCGAGCAGCTCCATCACGAAGTAGGGGCGGCCGTCGGTCGTGGTGTTGAAGTCGTAGATCTGCACCACGTTCGGGTGGCGCAGCTCGGACATCACCTCCGCCTCGCGGCAAAATCGGGCGAAGGCCTCGCGGTTGCTGATCAGCTCGGGGCGCAGGAGCTTCACTGCGAAGCGGCCGGGGAGGCGGGCGTGCGTCGCCTCGAACACCTCGCCCATCCCGCCGCGGTTGATCTGGCGGCCGAGCACGTAGGTGTCGCCGAGTAGGCCGTCGCCCGCCGACGACCCCCGTTGGTCAGAAAGCGAGCTCACGGAGGGAAACTAAGGTCGCGCCCGGGGTCCAGGAAGACGGCCGGCGAAGATCGGCTCAGCCGAAGGTGATGACGGGCTTGACGTCGGTCGGTCCGCGCACGAGAGCTTCCTGCCACCGCTCGAGCGGGACCCGGCGCGAGATCAGCCGTTCGAGCCAGCGCCGGTCGGCCCGGGCCAGGGCGTCCACGGCCGCCCGGTAGTGCCGCAGGTTGGCGTTCACCGCGCCGAACACGACGTTGTTCTCCAGCACCAGCTGCTTGTTGAGCGCGGTCAGGTTGATGGGGATGGTCCGCGCGCCCGAGGAGACGCCGGTGAGGCAGATGATGCCGTCGGGTCCCACCGCCTCGAGCACGTCGAACACCAGCTCGCCCACGCCGGTGCACTCGAGGACCACGTCGGCGGTCGGGATCTCCTTGACCCGGCCGCTGTGGTAGGTGGCGCCCAGCGCGGCGACCAGCGCCGGCTTGGGGCCGTCGGTGACGCGATCGAGCACGTGCACCTCGAGCCCCCGCTGCCGTCCGAGCAGCGCCGCCAGCAGGCCGATCGGGCCGGCGCCGGTCACCAGCACGCGGGCCGGCTTCCAGACCGCGCGCGCGCCGATTCGCTCGATCTGCTCCCAGGCCTTGGCCAGGATCGTCGCCGGCTCGACCAGCACCCCGAGATCGCCCACCGCCGCCGGAATCGGCACGGCGAAAGCCGGCTCCAGCCGGTACCGCTCGGAGGCATAGCCGTCGCGCCCGCTGATGCCCCGCTCGGTGAACCGGCCGTTCTTACACATGTCCCACTCGCCGGCGGCGCAGCTCGCGCAGGGGACGGGGTCGGGGCGGCGCACGACGCCGACCACCAGATCGCCCGGCGCGAAGGCGCTGCCGGCCGGCGCCATCCGGACCCGCCCCAGGTTCTCGTGGCCGATCACCAGCCGCGCCTGGCCGGGCGGGGGCGCCCCGTAGGCGCCGCTCAGGATCTCGAGGTCGGTGCCGCAGACGCCGATGGCCACCGCGTCGACCAGCAGCGTGTCGGGGGCGTCGGGTGGCTCCGGGATCTCCTCCAGCCGCGCGCTGTCGGCGCTGCCGGGCAGGGTGGTGATGGCGCGCATGGCCCCCAGATCTTTAACACCGACCGGGAGCCCTTGCGCGCGCCATCCGCCGGTCGCTAAATAGCGCCATGAACGTCGCGGTCCGTTCGCTCCGTCTCGGCGCCGGCGCGCTCGCGCTCGTGTCGGTGGTCGCCTCGGCGGGTTGCCGCCAGCTGGCCGAGCGTCTCAACCAGGGCGACAAGCAGCCGGCCCCCACCGCGCCGGCGAACGAGCCGTCCGCGCCGTCGGCGGAGTCGCCGCCGCCCGCGCTCCAGCCGAGCGGCGCGGTGACGCCCAAGACGGAGGCGCCGAACGAGGCGCGGGTGCTCTCCCAGGCGTTCTCCGCGGTCGCGCGGGCGCTACGGCCGTCGGTGGTCCGGATCGACGTCGAGATCGCCCCCTCGCGCGTGGCCCAGAACGAGGGTGACGACGACGAGCGGTCCCCCCTGCGCCGCTTCTTCCAGTTCGGCCCCGGCAGGCCGGAGCCCTCGCCCGGGCCGCAGCACGGGACCGGCTCGGGCGTGGTGATGGACCAGCGCGGCGACATCGTCACCAACCGCCACGTCGTCTCCAACGCCACCAAGGTGAAGGTGACCTTCAGCGACGGGCGCGAGTTCTCCGCCAAGACGCTGGGGATGGATCCCGAGACGGACGTGGCCGTCATCCGCCTCGATCAACCGCCGAAGGATCTGGTGGCGGCGCGGCTGGGGAACGACGACAAGCTGGAGGTCGGCGAGTGGGTGCTGGCGATCGGCAGCCCGCTGGGCCTCGATCAGACGGTCACCGCCGGTATCGTGAGCGGCAAGGGGAAGGTGGGGCGCCACGTGCAGATGTCGGGGGGCCGCGTCCGCCACTACATCCAGACCGACGCCAAGATCAACCCGGGCAACTCGGGCGGGCCGCTGGTCAACCTGTCGTCCGAAGTGGTGGGCATCAACACGCTCATCAACACCGGTCCGGGCGGCGCCTACGGCTTCGCCATCCCCATCAACCAGGTGCGGCGGGTCGCCGAGTCGCTGCTCAAGGAGGGGCGCGTCCGCTACGCCTACCTGGGCGTGCTGGTGGGCGACGTCGGCGAGGCGGACGCGCCGGCCGCCAAGGCGGTCCCCCCCGGCGGCGGCGGCGCCTTCGTGAGCGAGGTGACGCCGGGCGGCCCGGCGGCCAAGGCCGGCCTGCGCGCCGGGGACTTCATCACCGACATCGACGGCAAGAAGATGGACGGTGCGGGGGACGTCATCGACTACGTCTCGACGCGCGGGATCGGCGCGCGCGTGGTGGTCGGCGTTTGGCGCGACGGCAAGCACCAGCCCATCGACGTGGTGCTGGGTGAGCTGCCGTCGCAGGACGGCCGTGGCGGGACGTCCGGGAAGGTGGGGCTCGCGCTGCAGACGCTGACGCCGCGGCTGGCCGAGTCGCTGGGGCTCGACCCGCGGACGCGCGGCGCGGTGGTCGCCGAGGTGGCGCCCGGCGGGCAGGCGGCGGCCGTCGGCGTCGAGGAGGGCGACGTGATCCTGGAGATCGATCGCCAACCGGTGGCGACGGCCGACGCGGCCGCCGCGGCGCTGGGGGCGCCCCGCAAGGGGGGGCACCTGGTGCGGCTGGCGACGGCGAACGGGCTCAAGTACATCACCCTCGGCGGCGAATGACCGGCGCGGCGGCGCTGGCCGGAGTGGCCGCGCTCTCGGCCTACAGCCACCCGCCGTCGCCGCCCGCGCCGGACGCGCCGCTCTTCGCGGAGAAGTTCGCGCTGGCGTCGCAGGCCCTGGCGGCTTTTCTCGGCGACTTTCCGGGCGACGCCCCGGGCGGCGTGATCGCGTTCGGGGAGATTCACCAGACCGAGAAGACGAAGGCGGTGCGCTCGTCGATCGCGCGGTTCACCGACGAGATTCTGCCCGCGATCGCGCCGCGCGCCGCGCATCTGATCGTCGAGACCTGGATCTCGCGGGGGAGCTGCGGGGAGGCGGAGAAGAAGGTCACCGCCGACGTCGCCCGCACGACCGAGCGCCCGGCCGAGACCGAGAGCGAGATCGTCCGGCTGCTACGCCGCGCCAAGGCGCTGGGGGTGACGCCGCACGTCCTCGACATCGATTGCCACGAGTACCAGGCGCTCACCGGCGCGGGCGGCTCCGTCGACTACGACAAGCTGCTCAGCATCACCGGTCAGCATCTCGAGCGGGCGATTGTCGAGGCGCTGGCGCTGCCACGTCCGAAGGAGCGCCCGCTGGTGCTCGTTTACGGCGGGGCCCTCCACAACGATCTCGCGCCCGACCCCGAGACCGCGAAGTACAGCTTCGGCCCGGCCATCGACGCGCTCACGCAGGGCGCCTACCGGGAGGTCGACCTGTTCGTTCCCGCGCTCGTCGACGCCTACCCGGCCTTGCGCGGCGAGCGCTGGTACACCGCCTGGCGCGCGACCCGCGCCAGGCCAGGGGCGACGCTGATCCGCCGCGGCTCGCGCTCGGCCGTCCTCCTCTTCGGGGACGAAGCCGAGCGGCCGTCGGGCACGGCGCCGTAGGGCTAGGTGGCCAGGCGCCGCTCGAGGCGCCGCACGCGCACCAGCGCGCGCATCGCGGTCACGAACGAGCCGACGAAGAGCGCCATCGGCACGAGCGGGATGAACGGAAAGAGCGGGACCTGGACCTTCTTGCTGTAGCGCATTTTTGCCTCTCTGGTCCCAACGTGCCCACGCGCGGCCGCGGTGCAAGCACAGCCCGGCGCCGAACCGGTCGGGTCGGCGGTCAGCGGTAGACGATCTTGGCGATGGTCAGCTCGCGCAGGCCGGCGTGCCAGCGGGCGGTGACGGTCTCCCCCCGGCTCTTCCCCAGGAGCGCGCGGCCGACGGGCGACTTCCAGGAGATGTCGCCCGCCGCGCCGTCGGTCTCGTCGACGCCGACGATGCGGTAGGTCGCCGTCTCGCCCTCTTCGTCCTCGACGGTGACGGTGGCGCCGAAGAAGACACGGTCCCGGCGCGGCTGCGTCGCCGGGTCGACGATCTGCACGTCGTCGAGCCGCTTGGAGAGAAACCGCAGCCGCTTGTCGATGTCGCGCAGCTGGCGCTTGCGATAGATGTACTCGGCGTTCTCCGAGCGATCCCCCTCGGCGGCGGCGTCGCCGAGGGCGCCCACCACCTCGGGCCGCTTCTTGGTGCGCAGGAAGGTCAGCTCGTCCGCCAGACGCCTGAACCCGGCGGGCGTGATGTAGTTGATCTCGGTCGGCTTCTTCTGTTTCTCCGCCACGGCGGCAGCGTAACTCGGACGCCGCGACGGCGCGATCCGGACCGGCGGCCGATTGGCGGCCGCCGCCTCGACGTTGGCCTTGCAACGTGGCGGCTGCCGTTGGCCTGGAAATCGCAGAGAAATCGCAGCAGGGTCTGGTACCTTGAAAGGACGATGTCGATGGCAGGCGACGATCTAACGATCGAGATCCTGAAGGACATCCGCGCCGAAATCCGAGGCATGCATGCGGAGCAGGTCGCGACGAACCAGCGGCTGGACGCGACCAACCAGCGCCTCGACGTGACCGTCGAGAGATTGGATCTGACCATCGAGCGGTTGGACATCGGCAACCAGCGCCTCGACACGGTCGAGTCGACGCTGCTCGATCTGGCGGAGAAGCAGGGGCTCGTCGTGCGCTACACGCGGGCGCTGGCCGAGGGGGACGGGAGGCTCGAGCGGCGGGTGGACGAGCTCGAAATTCGCGTCGAAAAGCTGGAAACCGAGTAGCTCGGCCGGGACCGAGAACCGCGATCCCGTGGTATACGGGAGTCCTCGAATGTCTCACCGAAAGATCGCGGTTTTGACCAGCGGCGGGGACGCCCCCGGGATGAACGCCGCCATCCGCGCCGTGGTCCGTACCGGAATCGACAAGGGCTGGGAGGTGTTCGGGGTTCGCAACGGGTACGCCGGGCTTTGCGACGGGCAGATCGAAGCTTTGGGCGCGCGCGACGTGGGGAACATCTTGCAGCGCGGCGGCACGTTCCTCGGGAGCGCCCGGCTGCCGGAGTTCAAGGACGAGCCGGTGCGGAGCCGTGGCCTTTCCCAGCTCTCGTCGCGCGGCATCGACGGGCTGGTCGTGATCGGGGGCAACGGGACGCAGACGGGCGCGCTGGCGCTCTCGCGCGCCGGGCTGCAGGTGGTGGGCGTGGCGTCGACCATCGACAACGATCTCGCGGGATCGGAGATCACCATCGGCGTCGACACCGCGCTCAACATCGCGCTCGAGGCGATCGACCGGCTGCGGGTGACCGCCTCCTCGCACAAGCGGGCGTTCCTGGTCGAGGTGATGGGACGCAACTGCGGCTACCTGGCGCTGATGGCGGGCATCGCCGGCGGCGCCGACTCGGTGGTCATCCCCGAGGCCGACGTCGAGCCCGACGCCATCGCCAAGAACCTGCAGGCGGCCTGGGAGCGCGGCAAGCCGCACGCCATGGTGGTGGTGGCCGAAGGCGCCCGGCACAACGCCGTCAAGCTGGCGCAGCACTTCGAGCGCGAGAAGGGGCGGCTGGGCTTCGACCTTCGTGTCACCACGCTCGGTCACGTCCAGCGCGGCGGCGAGCCGGGGGCGTTCGACCGCCTGCTGGCGACGCGGCTGGCCGCGGCGGCCACCGACTGCCTGGACCGCGGCGAGCACGGCTGCCTGGTCGGCCTCATCCGCGGCGAGGTCTGCACCACCCCGCTCGCCGAGGTGGTCGGCGCCGGCAAGACGATCGACCTGCGGCTGCTCCAGCTCCAAAAGGTGTTGGCCCAGTGAAGATCTCGCCGGCCGGGAGTCGCTGGCGGCCGTGAAGCTCTTGGATCGATTGAGCGAGCGCCAGATGGCGCTGCTCGTGATCCTGTTCGGCCTGGTCCTCTACATCCCGTTCGCCGGCTCATACGGGCTGTGGGACCCCTGGGAGACCCACTACGGCGAAGTGGCGCGGCAGATGACCCACCGGGGCGACTACATCAGCCTCTGGTGGCCGGGGTCGCCGCGCGACGCCGACGTCTTCTGGTCGAAGCCGGTCCTGTCGTTCTGGCTGATGAGCCTGGCGATGCACCTCGCCGGCATCGGGTTGCCCGGGAACCCGGCGGGCGAGATGGCGCTCGGGCACCGCGCCGAGTGGGCGACGCGCGTTCCGTTCTGCCTGATGGGCGTCCTCGGGATCTACGCCGTCTACCTGATGACCGCGCGCTTCATCTCGCGGCGCGCCGGCGTGCTGGCGGCGGTGGTGGTCGCGACCGCGCCGATGTACAGCCTGGTGGCGCGGCAGGCGATGACCGACATGGCGTTCGTCGGCCCGATGGCGATGGCGCTGGCGCTCGCCGCGCTGGCGCTGTTCGACGACACCGACGAGCAGCTGCCTCGACGCGGGCGGGGTTGGCGGAGCTGGCCCCACCACGGCCTCTTCTACGGGACGCTCGCGCTGTTTGCGGTGACCGTGATTCCGCAGCTCGTCGTCAACTCGATCCAGCTCCGGGCGGAGCTCCCCTGGGGCGGCCGGATCTTCGAAGTCTACGGCGCCGTCCCGATGATTCCTTATTTCCTGGGCTTTGCGCTGTTTCTGTTGCTGGCGGCGCGCGTGCGAACCAAGGCGCCGCTCTATCTGGCGCTCGGGGGGATCCTCTGCGCGCTGGCGGTGCTGGCCAAGGGGCTGGCGGGGCTGGGGTTGCCGCTCATCGTGCTCCTCGCCTACCTGGGGTTCACCTGGGGCTGGGCACGGCTGCGGCGCCCGCAGATGGCGTTCGGCTTCCTCATCGCGGTGATCGCCTTCGCGGTGGTCGCCGTCCCCTGGCACCACGCGATGCTGATCCGGCACGGCGAGCCATTCTGGAACGAGCTGTTCGGCGACAACCACTGGCGGCGGATGGTGATCGGCCGGCACGGCGATCGCGGCTCGTTCGAGTACTTCCTGCGCGAGCTCGGCTACGGGATGTGGCCCTGGATCGTGCTGGCGCCGGCGGCGCTCGGCTGGGCGGTCCTGCGGCGGCCGGCGACGGCGACCGCAGGAGGCCCGGCGGGCCCCGAGGCAGCCCGCGCGGACGACCGCAAGCAGCAGCTCGTCTGGTTCGGCGCCATCTGGTTCGTCGCCTGCTACGCGGTCGTCTCGCTCTCGATGACCAAGTTCCACCACTACGTGCTCCCCGCCATCCCGGGGCTGGCGGTGGTGGTCGGCTGTTTCCTCGACGATCTGCTGGCGCGCCGGGCCTGGCGCGCGGGCGCGGCCACGCTGGCGGTCGGGTTGCCGCTGCTCGCCCTCATCACGCTGGACCTCACCGGGGCGCGGAGCTCCGCGCAGCGCTTTCTCTGGCTGT
This sequence comes from Polyangia bacterium, assembly GCA_035607055.1. GTDB lineage: Bacteria > Myxococcota_A > Polyangia > Fen-1088 > Fen-1088 > JADGRB01. Next base: position 22,387 of record DATNDC010000039.1, on the reverse strand, counting down.
TTTCGTATGACTACGTCCAGAGCCCGACCGGGCGCCCCTGGCCGCCGTCGCTCGACTTCTCGCCGGTGCTCATCGCCTTCGCGCTGGTGTTCGCGGCGGCGAGCGCGCTCCTCGTCTGGCCGCGCGCGCGGCGGGTCGGCCTCTGGGCGCTGCCGCTCGCGGCGGTGGCCTTCACCTTTTACATCCTCGACGACTTCATGCCGGCGGTGGCGCCGTTCTGGTCGCAGAAGGGGCCGATCGCCACCTACTACCGCGAGCGGCGCTCGCCCGACGAGCGGCTCATCGCCTACATGCTCTACTGGCGCGGCGAGACGTTCTACACTTCGAACGAGATCTACGAGGGCCCGATGGAGGAGCGGACGGTGTTCGATCAGGAGGGCGCCGACGACCAGCTGAAGAAGTGGGTCGACCACCATCGGGGGCGGCGGGCGTTCTTCATCTTCGAGCAGCACCAGCAGGCGCGAATCACCGGCGACCTGCCGCCCGAGGCGCGGCCGTCGTTTCGGGTGATCGACGACAGCAACAACAAGTTCTCCCTGGCGCAGGCCGATTTGTGAGCTGAGGAGCGGGACGGACAATGTCGGAGTTGGGCGCGGAGGCGCGGCGGGCGCGGTTCCTGGAGCTCGGCGGGGTGGTGCCGGCGGAGGGGGAGGGGAGCGCGCTCCTGGCGGCGATCGTGGCCAGCGGCGAGTTTCTCCCCGAGCTCCTCTGCGCCGACGTGCGCGCGCTGGGCGTCCTGGCCGCCGATCCCCATCTGCGACGGCCCAAGCCGCCGGAGGTGATCGGCGAGGAGGTGCGTGCCGGCGTCGCCGGGGCGCGGGACTTCGCCGATCTGCAGCGCCGGCTGCGCCTGGTGCGCCGGAGCGAGATCCTGCGGCTCGGGGTGCGCGAGCTCGGCTGGGGGACGACCGAGGAGGTGGCGCGCGAGCTGTCGGCGTTCGCCGACGTCTGCGTCGACGTGGCGGTCGCCTTCTGCGACGCCGCGCTCACGCGCGAGCTCGGCCCGCCGCGCGCCGACAACGGCGCCCCGGCCCGCTTCGTGGTGATGGCGATGGGGAAGCTCGGGGGCGAGGAGCTGAACTTCTCCTCGGACATCGACGTCTGCTACTTCTACTCGACCGACGCCGGCGCCGCCGGCGACAAGACCTTGCATCACTATTACGCGGAGCTGTCGCGCCGGGTGACCGCGGCCATCGAGGAGCCGACCGCGGACGGGATGATCTTTCGCGTCGACCTGCGCCTGCGCCCTGAAGGACGAAGTGGGCCGATCTGCAACGCGCTGCCGGCGGCCGAGCGCTACTACGAGACGTTCGGGCGGACCTGGGAGCGGCAGGCCTGGCTGCGGGCGCGCCCGGCGGCCGGCGACCGGGCGCTCGGCGACGAGCTCCTGGCGGCGCTCGATCCCTTCATCTATCCGCGCCACGTCGAGCCGCGGATGGTCGAGGAGGTGCGCGGGCTGCGGGCGCTGTTCCGCGATCCGGCCGACGCCGCCGGATCGCTCGGCGACACCGGGTTCGACGTCAAGCTCGGCTCGGGCGGGATCCGCGACGTGGAGATGGTGGTGCAGGCGCTGCAGCTCCTGCACGCCGGCAAGCGGACCGATCTGCGCGAGCGAAACACGCCCCGGGCGGTGCCGCGCCTCCTGGTGGCGGGCTTGCTGGGCGCGCGCGAGGCGCAGACGCTGCTCGAGGCCTATCGGTTCTGGCGGCGGCTCGAGCACCGGGTGCAGGTCGCCACCGGGGCGCAACGCCACCGCCTGCCGGCCGGCGACGAGGCGCGGGAAGCCTTCGCCCGCGGGCTGGGGTTCGCCGAGCTGGCGGCGTTCGACGCCGAGGTGGCCGCCACGCGCGCGGCGGTGGAGGCGATCGCCGCCACGCTGGGCGAGCCCCCCGCCGAGGCGCACCTGGAGGCGGCGCGCATGCTCGATCCGATGCGCGGCCGCGACGAGCTCGAGCGGCGGGTGGCGGCCGCGGGCTTCCGCGACGTCGAGGCCGCGGCCGACACGCTGGAGTTGGTCGGCGCCCGCATGCCGGTCGCCTTCCTCGAAGAGGCGATCGCCTCGCCCGATCCGAACCGCGCGCTGGGGCACTTCCGGGACCTCGCGCTGCGCGGGTCGGTCGGGCTGCGGGCGCTGCTCGATGATCAGCCGCGCCTGGTCCGCATGCTGGGGACGCTGTTCGGGACCAGCGATCGCCTCGCCGAGCTCCTCATCCGTCACCCGGAGATGTGGGAGCCGTTCGTCGAGGGGCTGGGGGCGCGTGTCCGCTCGGGGCGCGATCTCTCGCAGCGGCTCGAGGCGCGCCTCTTGGAGGCGGAGGACGAGGAGGCGGCGCTGCGGGCGATCCGGACCTTTCAAGCGGAGGAGATCCTGCGCATCGGGCTGCACGACGTGGCGGGCAGCCTCGACGCGCTGGAGGTCTGCGAGCAGCTGACCGATCTGGCCGAGGTCTGTCTGGCGGCGGGGATCGCGGCGGCCCTGCCGGCGCTGAGGGCGCGGATGGGAGGGCCGCGGACGGGCGTGACGGTGCTGGGGCTGGGGAGCTTCGGCGCGCGCGAGATGCGCTACGGCTCCGACCTGGACCTGGTCTTTCTCTACGGGGCCGACGGCGAGAGCGAGACCGGCGTCGACCACCGCGAGTGGTTCGCGCGCGCCTCGCAGCGCTTCATCGCCACCATGGAGGCGATGCTGGAGGAGGGGCGGCTCTATGAGGTCGACACGCGGCTGCGCCCCTCGGGCGAGCAGGGGCTGCTGGTGACGTCGTGGAGGTCGTTCGCGCGCTACCACCGCGAGGAGGCGGCCGCCTGGGAGCGGGTGGCGCTGCTGCGCGCGCGGATCGTCTGGAGCGACGAGGCCGGCGGCGAGCGGCGGGCGCGCGAGCGGGCGCTGTCCGAGCTGGCCTTCGATCTGCCGTTCGACGACCAGCGGTTCCGCGCCGATCTGCGCCGCGTGCGCGAGCGGGTCGAGCGCGAGCGCGGCAAGGTGCCGCCGGGCTCGCGGCACCTGCACTTCGATCCGGGGGGCATCATGGACGTCGAGCTGCTGGTCGCGCTGGGGCAGCTCCGGCATTGTGCCGACCCGGAGGTACGCACCACCTCGACCGACGCCGCGCTCGAGCGACTGGTGGCGCTCGGCTGGCCCGCCTCTTTGCGGGAGGACTACGCGGTTCTCCGGCGGACGGCGCTGAGGTTGCGCCTGCTGCTCGACCGGCCGCAGGCGGTCGTCTCGCCGCGCGATCTGCCGCCCCTGGCGCGCAGCCTGGGCACGACGCCGGAGGCGCTGGCGGGCGAGCTCGACGCCCGGATGGCGCGCGTGCGGGCGGTGTTCGCCAAGTCGTTCTGAGCGGCGCCGCGCGGCGCCCTGGTCACTCTTCCGCCTCGGACTCGGCGGCGATCCCGTGCAGGCGCAGCTTCTCCCACAGGTTCTTGCGGGAGATCCCCAGGATCTCGGCCGCCTTCATCTTCTTGCCGTTGGCCTGGGCGAGCGCGCGCATCAGGTACTCGTGCTCGAACTCCTTGAGCGCCGCCGAGAGCGACCGCAGCGAGCCCGCCGGCGTGCTGCCGCCGCCGTCGAGCGTCCCGGTGATCCCGCCGGGCAGGTGCTCGACCTCGATCTCGCCGCCGCCCGCCAGGACGACCGCGTGCTCGATGGCGTGGGCGAACTCCCGCACGTTGCCGGGGAAGTGGTACTGCGACAGGACCGCCCAGGCGCGCGGCGAGATCGTCGACGGCGGCTTGCCGGGCTGGGTGAACTTGTTGAGGAAGTACTGGAGCAGGAGCGGCATGTCGCCGCGTCGCTCGCGCAAGGGCGGGATCTCGATGTCGAGGACGTTGAGGCGGTAGTAGAGGTCCTCCCGGAACCGCCCCTCTTTGATGCGGTCGCGCAGGTTGCGGTGGGTGGCCGAGATGATGCGCACGTCGACGCGGGTCGACTCGTTGGTGCCGAGCGGCTCGACCGTCCCCTCCTGCAGCACGCGCAAGAGCTTGGCCTGCGCCGGCAGCGGCACCTCGGCGATCTCGTCCAGCAAGAGCGTGCCGCCGTCGGCCGCCTTGAACCGACCGTCGCGCCGCTTCACCGCGCCGGTGAACGCGCCGCGCTCGTGTCCGAACAGCTCGGCCTCGAGCAGCGTTTCAGGAAAAGCGGCGCAGTTGACGGCGATGAACGGTTTGCTGCGGCGGGTGCTCCGCTCGTGCAGCGTGCGCGCCACCAGCTCCTTGCCGGTGCCGCTCTCGCCGGTGATGAGCACCGGGGCGTCGCTCTGGGCGATGGTCTCGATGCGGTCGAGCAGCCGCAGCATGGGCGGGCTGCGCCCGATGATGGCGCCGGCGCCGCCGCTCGCGCCGTTCGACTTGCGCTGGGACAGCTCGGCGCGCGCCTGCTCGAGCTCGCGCTTGAGCGCGCGCTGGGTGGCGATCCGCTGCAGCTGCAGCACCACCTCGTCGATGTCGAACGGCTTGGTCAGGTAGTCGTAGGCCCCCTCCTTGAGCGCCGACACCGCGTCGTTGATCGCCGCGTGCGCGGTGATGAGGATGACGTCGGTGCTGGGCGACTCCTGGCGAACGCGGCGGAACAGGGTCAGCCCGTCGACCTTGGGGAGCCGGATGTCGCAGATCATCACGTCGAACACGTTCGACGAGATCTGGGTCAGCCCTTCCGCGCCGTTGGCGGCCAGGCTCACCCGGTGGCCGGCGTCGCGCAGAGCGTCGCCTACCAGGACCCGAAAATCGGGTTCATCATCGACGAGGAGGATGTCGAGCATCGTTCGCTTCGAACTCTACGCGGAATAACTGGTCCTGTCCGGTCTCGCCGTCAAGGCGGCGGGTGTCGGAATGTGGCCGGCCTTCTGTCGACGGGGGACGCCTGTCGGTCGACGTCGGTCCGTGGAGGTGCGGCCAGCGCCCGATCGCGCCCCGCGGCCTTGGCAGCATAGAGCGCGCCGTCCGCGGCGGCGTGCAGCGCCACGAAGGTCGGCACCGTGATCTCCTCCAGGTCGGCCACGCCGATCGATACGGTCACGCCCGGCGACGGCACGGTTTTTTCCTTGTCGAACGTGAGGCCGAGGCGCCGGACCGTGGCACAGACGCGGTGGGCCAGCGCCAGCGCCTCGCTCGCGCTGGTGTTGGTGGCGAGGACCAGGAATTCGTCGCCCCCGGTTCGCGCCGGCAGGTCGGTGGCGCGGCAACTCTTGCGCAGGCTGTCGGCGACCAGCTGGAGCGCCCGGTCGCCCTGGGCGTGGCCGCGCCGATCGTTGATCTCCTTGAGGCGGTCGAGATCGATGAGCAGCAGCGCCAGCGGCGTGCCGTAGCGGGCGCTCCGGTTCAACTCGTCGGCGAAGGCGCCGAGCAGCCGCCGCCGGTTGGCCAGGCCCGTCAGCGGATCGGTGACCGAGAGCGCCTCCAGCAGGTCCTCCTTGCGCCCGACCACCCAGCCGAGCAGCGAGGTGATCGCCAGCGTCGCGACCAGCAGGTAGCCGTAGACGAGGGGCTGCCGGCGGAGCTCGTCGGCGATCCGCCAGCGCGGCAGGAGGTCCGCCCGGTGCCCGACCCACCCCTCGAGCGCCAGGAGGCCCAGCACCAACGCCACCGAGAGAAGGACGCCGATCGCCGGGTAGACCAGGCGGCGCGGACGGGGCGCACGGCTAGACATGGCGGTCGCCGATCGCGTGCGGCTCGGCGGCGGGTGCCAGCGCCCGCTCGAGCGCGCGCAGGAGCTCGTCGGCCGTCCCTTCCCCCTTGCGCACGACGCTGGCGACGGCGGGGCCCAGCACGGCGCGCTCGCTGCGCGTGATGTAGAGGGCCGAGAGGACCACGAACGGCAGGTGGGCCAGCCCCTCGTCGGTGCGGGCGGCGCGCAGCACCTCGAGGCCGGAGAGCCCCGGCATCACCAGATCGAGCACCACCGCGTCGAACCGTCCGTCGCGCAGGCGGGCCAGCCCCTCGCTCCCCGAAGCGGCGGCGGTGACGGTGTAGCCGGCCTCCTCGAGGCGCGCGGTGACGTGCAGGCGCTCGGCGGAGTCGTCGTCCACCAGGAGGATCCGCCCTCCCGCCAGGCGGCGCGCGTCGTGGGTCGTCGCCGTCGCAGTCGCCCCGGCGGGGGCCAGCGGGACGCCGAGCTCCAGGCTCAGCCCCTCGTCGGCGCCGGTGCGGACCTCGATCGGCAGGCCGATCTGGCGGGCCAGGCGCGCGGCGACGGCGATGGGCAGCGGCGCGGCCGCGCCCTCCTCGTCGCCGTTGGCCGCTTCGGGCGCGAGCGGATGGCGCGCCGCTTCGGACAGGCCGTCGCGCGTGTTGCGCACGCGCACCAGGGCGTCTCCCTCCGTCTCCTGGACGGCGATCTCCACGTAGCCGTGCTCCGTCGCCGCGAGGACGTGCTCGACCATCCGATCGATGAGGTGACCGAGCCGGCGCGGGTCGGCGGAGACGAGCAGCGGCTCGCGGGGCAGGCTGACCTGGATGGGGATCTCGTTCTCCCGACCCAGGCTCTCGCGCGCGTCGGCGATCTGACGGGCCAGCGGCGCCAGATCGACCACCTCGACCTCGAGGGGGCTGCGGCCCGACTCGAGCGCGGCAAGATCTAGGATGTCGTCCACCAGGGCCAGCACTGATTGGCCGCTGCGCCGGATCACCTCGACGTACTGGCGCTGCTTCATCGACAGCGGCCCGGCGTCCCCCTCGGCGAGGAGCTGGCAGAGCGTCACCAGCGACCCGAGCGGGCCGCGCAGGTCGTGGCTCATCCGCAAGAGCAGGAGATCGCGTCCGGCCTCGGGCCCGTGGCCGTTGCTATGGCCGTTGCCGGCGCCGTCACGCGCGCCGTCGTCGCGCGGCGGCAGGGCGAGAGCTCGCGTCTCCTCGTCGTGCGAGAGGGCGGCGCGTTTGGCCAGCACGAGCACGATGACGGCGGTCCCGGGGAGCAGCGCGGCGATCCAGATGGCGGCAAGGGCAGAGGCTGACATCGAAAAAATAGAGGTCGCGCGTCCGGCGATCCTCCCCTGGATGTGGCCACGACAAGCGCTCCCGTCAACCGGCGCCACCGACGACAAACTGGTCAGTGAAAGTCGTGTGACACCTCGACCGCCGCAGCGCGGCCGCCGAGCGGCTGGAAGTCATCCGCCTTGAGCGACACCACGCCGTCCTGATTCTGGACCACCCCTTCGATCACCAGCGCGCTCACGCCGAGGATGACCTGGCGATGCCGCTCGAAGGTGTCGGGGGTGACGATGGCGTTGGCGAAGCCGGTCTCGTCCTCGACGGTGACGAAGACGAACCCCTTGGCGGTCCCCGGGCGCTGGCGGACGATCACCACGCCGGCCACGCGCGCGCGGCGCCCGCGCGCGACGGCGCCCAGATCGGCGGCGCGCGTGACCCCTTGCCGATCGAGCGCCGCGCGCAGGAAGGCGACGGGGTGGGGGCCGATCGTCAAGTTGGTCCCGGCGTAGTCGGCCTGCAGCTCTTCTTCAGCGGACATCTCGGGGAGCGGCGACTCATCAAGTGGCGATCGCGTGGGCGAAGGTGAGCTCTGCTCACCGGAGCCCGTCGGGGGAGGGGTCGGGGACCCTCTCAGGGTTCCCGAGGAAAAAAGCGCGCCCGACCGCCCGAGCGCCTCGACCTGCCAGAGCGCCGCCCGCCGCGTGCCGCCCAGCTCGCCGAAGGCGCCGATCTCCGCCAGACGTTCGAGCTCGCCCTCGCCGGCGCGGCAGCGCCAGGCGAAGTCGGCCAGCGAGGCGAACGGCGCCGCCCGCCGCGCCGCCTCGACGCGCCGGCCGAACGCCTCGCCGAAGCCGCTCACCGCGCGGAGCCCGAGCCGTACGGCGCGCCCGCCGTCCTCGAGATCGGCCAGCCACCCCGAGCACGTCACGTCGATCGGCTTGACGACCACGCCGTGGCGGGCGGCGTCGGTCACCAGCGTCGACGGGTGGTAGAAGCCGAGCGGCCAGTTGTTGAGCAGCGCCGCCAGAAACGCCGCCGGGTGGTGCGCCTTGAGGTAGGCCGAGGCGTAGGCGATGAGCGCGAACGACGCCGCGTGCGACTCGGGGAAGCCGTAGAGCGCGAACGACTTGATCCCCTGGACGATCTCCTCCTGCGCCGGGCCGGCGAGGCCGTTCTTGGTCATGCCGGCGCGCAGATCCTTCTCGATGACGTTCATCCGTTCGACCGAGCGCTTGAACCCCATCGCCCGGCGGAGCTCGTCGGCCTGGCCGCCCGAGAACCCCGCCGCCAGCATGGCCATCCGAATGAGCTGCTCCTGAAACAGCGGGATCCCCAGCGTCCGCTCCAGCACCGGCTCGAGCGACGGGTGCGGGTAGGTGATCGTCGCCCGCCCGGCCCGCCGCTCGAGATAGGGGTTCAGCATCTTCCCCACGATCGGCCCCGGGCGAATGATGGCCACCTCGACGACCAGGTCGTAGAACTTGCGCGGTTTCATCCGCGGCAACGTGGCCATCTGCGCGCGCGACTCGACCTGGAACACCCCCACGGTGTCGGCGGCGCACATCATGTCGTAGACCTGGGGGTCGTCGGGCGGCAGGTGCGCGCAGTCGAGCGCGATCCCCTGGTGACGTTTGACCAGCGGGAAGGCCTCGGCCAGCACCGCCATCATCCCCAGGCCGAGCAGGTCGACCTTGACCAGCCCCAGGTCGGCGCAGTCGTCCTTGTCCCACTGCACGACCACCCGGCCCGGCATCGCCGCCGGCTCGAGCGGCACCACCTCGTCGAGCCGCCCGCCCGAGAGGACCATTCCGCCCGAGTGCTGGCCGAGGTGGCGGGGCAGGTTGAGCAGACCGGCGGCGGCGCGCGCGGCGAGGCGCGTCCGCCGCTCGCGCGGCGAGAAGCCCGCCATCTCGAAGTAGTCGGTCAACGTGCGCCCCTCGTCCGCGGTCCAGCCGGGGAGGTGCTTGGAGATGCGGGAGAGCTGTTCCTCGGAGAACCCCAGCGCGCGCCCGGCGTCGCGCACCGCCATCCGCGGGCGGTAGGTGATCACGTTGGCGGTCATGGCCGCGCCCTGCCGGCCGTATTGGGCGTAGACGTGCTGGATCATCATCTCGCGCGCGGGGCCCGACGGCAGATCGAGATCGATGTCGGGCATCCGGTCGGCCATGTTGCCGGCGTTCGAGACCCGCTCCTCCGAGAGGAAGCGCTCGAACAGCAGCTCCATCTTCACCGGATCGACGGCGGTGATCCCCAGGACGAAGCAGACCGCCGAGTTGGCCGCCGAGCCACGCCCCTGGATCATGATGTTCCGCCGCCGGGCCTCCTCGACGATGTCCCAGACCAGCAAGAAGTAACCGGCCAGCCCCAGCCGCCCGATGATCGTGAGCTCGCGCGCGAGCTGCGCGCGCACCTTGGAGAGCCACGGGTCGTCGGGGGCGTAGCGTCGCCCGAGCGCCGCGGCGCACAGCTTCTCGAGGTGGCTCTGCTCCGTCTCGCCGGCGGGGACGGGGTACTTGGGGAAGGTGTAGCCGAGGTCCGCCAGTGAAAACCGGCAGCGCTCGGCGATCGCGCGCGTGGCGCGGAGGGCGGCGGGGCGGTCGGCGAACAGCGCCGAGATCTCGCGCGGCGACTTGAGCCAGCGCTCGCCGTTGGGCAGGAGGCGCCGGCCGATCTCGTCGACGGTGCGCTTGACGCGCGCGCAGGTGAGGACGTCGTGCACGATCCGCTTTTGTGGCGTCGCGTAGCGGACGTCGTTGGTCGCCACCAGGCCCACGCCCAGCGCCGCCGCCTGCGCCGTCACGGCGCGCTCGTTCCACGCCTCGCCCGCGTCGAGGTGGCGCTGGAGCTCGAGGTAGACGTTCGCCCGCCCGAACGCCTCGACGAGCGCCGCCAGATCGTCGCGCGGCGCCGCGCCGCCGAGCGCGATGAGGCCGCCCGCGTGCTCGGCCAGCAGCGCGCGCGTCGCCCGCGGCGGAGCGGCCTTGCCGAGCCCCTCGCGGGCCCGCGTCAGCAGGCGGCAGAGGTTGCGGTAGCCGGCCGCCGTCTCCACGAGCAGCAGCAGCGGCGGCCCGTCGCCGAGCGTGACGTCGGCGCCGTAGAGCGGCCGGATCCCCGCCTGCCGCGCCGCCGCGGCGAAGCGGGGCGCCCCGTAGACGCCGTCGCGATCGGCGAGCGCCAGCGCCCCCATCCCCTGCCGCGCGGCCGCCTCGACCAGGTCCTCCGGCAGCGACGCGCCGTCGAGAAAACTGAACGCCGACCGGCAGCGCAGCTCGACGTAGTCCGCGGTCGGCACAACCGCCCGAGTCTGAACGAATGTTCAGGCTGTGGCAAGGACTGGAAGTCGCGCCGCTGAAGGCGCGGCTACTTGAGGTCGATCTCGTCGACGTAGATCGTGCCGGTGTAGCCGGAGGTGGAGAAGGCTTCGATCGCCAGCGCGTTGGTGGCGTTGGCGCCCGCGACGCCGGCCAGCGAGGCCGAGGCGGTGGTGAAGTTGGCGGTGATGGCGTTGACGCTGATGGCGGTGGGCGAGCCGCTGGCGGTCTTGAGGATGATCTTGAACCGCAGGTCCTCGGCGCAGGCGGCCGGGCTGGCCGCGACGTGAACGGTGAGCGTCTTGGTGCTCACGTCGGCCGTGCCGCCGTCGACGCCCAGGGGGACGTCGACCTCACCCTTCTCCAGCGCGCCGCTCGTGCCGCTGAAGGAGGCGGCGATGGCCAGAGAGCCCGAGCCGCAGTAGGTGTGCGGCGTCGCCCCTCGCGTGACGGCGGTGAAGGCCTGGCTCCCCGCGAGCAGGGTGGCCCCTTCGAGGGTCCCCTCGAAGTTGAACATGGCGTTGCAGGCGGTGGTCGAGTGATCGAAGAGCGCGTCGGTCGTCAGGCTGCAGCTGGCGTCGACGTTCGAGCCGCCGCTGCCCGCCTTGCCGCCGGCGCCGCCGCCCCCCTTGCCGCCGGTCGAGGTGCTCCCGCCGCCGCCGCTGCTTCCGCCGGTGGAGGCGCCGCCTTCCAGGCCGGAGAAGTCGGGCGCCACCATGCCGCGGTTCGCGCAGCCGGCGCCGGCCAGGGCGCCGGCACCGGCGGTCACCAGGGCGAGCCGCGCCAAAGCGAAGCGCACCGCAAGGAGAGGACGCATAGAAATAATCCTGAAATCATAGTCGAAAACGCTCAATCGTAATAGCCGTCCAGATAAAAACGTCCGCTGCGGCCGTCGCGGTGTAGGCGGTAGACGGCGCCGTCCGAGGCGTGGACGTCCCAGTACTCGCGCGCCCAGCTCCCGGTCCCGGCCGGATCGCCCGGGTCCCCGCGCCACCATTCGCCCGACAGCCGGTACGGACCGGCGGCGATGAGGACGCGGGCCGTCGTCTCGGCGCCGCGCAGGGCGGCCGGCCCGTCGCGCTCCATGAGGACCTCGATCTCCTCGGGCGGCCGCCGGTGCCGCAAGCAGAGCCCCGGCTCTCCGCCGGGTGCGGTGCCGGGCGCGCCGCCGCCCAACGGATATGCTTGCATGGCGATCGCCTCCTCGCGCCAGCTGTCGACGGCGGCGGGCGTGCCGACGTTCTCCGGCCCGACCAGCGCCCCCAGGCGCGCCAGTGTGGCGGCCAGCCGGTTGGGGGCCGGCCCGGCCGGGCGGAGGATGTCGAGCTGGGTCGCCCGCACGCGGGCCGGCAACGCGATCAGGTGGACGCCGCGCACCGCCGCCTCGGGCGGCCGGCGCGCGAGATCGAGGCGGACCAGCTCGACCATCGTCTTCGCCTCGCGCGTCGGCGCCGCCAGGGGGACCTCGCGCACGTCGAGGCCGCGCGGATCGAGCGAGAGCCGCAGCGTCAGCCCGGCGCAGGCGAGGCTGCGCCCCGCGAGCCGCTCGAGCGCCCGGTCGCAGAGCCCCCGCAGCACGAAGGCGAGCGGTTCGATCTCGTAGATTGGGTAGTCGAGCTCGACCGCCTCTTCGAGGGCGTCGGGCGGCAACTGGGGCAGGAACGGCTCGTCGTCTTCCGCGCGCGAAAGGCGCGCCACCGCGGCGCCGGCCGGGCCGAGCCGCAACGCGACCGCGCTCGGAGGGAGCGCCGCCACCGCGCCCGCGGTGCGCGTCCCCCAGCGCCGAAACGCCGCCGAGAGCTCGCCGTCGTCGGTGAAAAACGAAATCGGCAGCGGCGCCAGAAAAGCGCGGGCCGCCGCGCGTTCGGCCGGCACGACCGCCAGCTCGTGCGCGCGCGTCGCCACCCGCGCGCTCCCCTTGCCCGGGGCGATCGCCACCCGCGCCCCGAACCCGAGCCGCGCCGCGTGCGCCTGCACCGCCTGCGCGATGGTCCGTTCGCCGTCGGGATAGAGGCGCCCCAGATCGTCGGCGGCGAAGTAGATCCGCTCGCCGTCGCGTTCCACCCGAGGCGCGAAGGCGTAGCCGACGTCGGCCAGCGCGGCGGCGCCCGCCTCGGCGTCGGCCGCCGTGGCGGTGAAGAGCCGCAACCCGGGGCAGGCCGCGGCGGCCTGGGCGGCGGTCATCCCCGGTCGCACCCCCGCGCCGCGCGCGGCCGCGCACAGCTCGACGACGCGCGGTTTGCTTTTGCCCTGCGCGGCGACCAGCGCCGAGGGGGCCTCGCGCGCCTCGGGCGAGCGGCGCAGCGCCGCCTGCAATGCTAGCTGCGGGACGTAAACGCAAGCGAGGCGCATGGCGACTGGTCTTCGTGCCGTTGCTGGGGCGAGATCGCGCGCACGCGGCTCACGCGCACGTCGAGGCCGGTGAAGAGGGGCGGACCGTCGGTGTCGAACGCCGGCGCGCCGCCCAGCTCGACGGCCGCCGCCGCGAACGCCCCCAGCCGGCGCGCGCTGGTCGCCACCAGCACCGTGGTCCCCTGCGCGCGCGCCGCGTGGCGCAGCCGCACCCAGGCGGCGTCGGGGAGCCGCAGGCGCGCGTCGCAGAGATCCAGCGCCACCACCCCGAAGCCACCGGCGGCCACCACCAGATCGACCGCCTTGAGCGCCTGCGCGGCGGCGCAGCGGATCCAGAGCAGCGCCGGCCCGGCCGCCGCCGCTGCGACGCCGGTCGCCGCGCGCGCGTCGAGCGTCCCCCCCACGTCGATCAGCGCCGTCGTCTCGCCGGCCGCGATCGCCGCCGCCAGCGCCGCCCGCACGATCGCCGTCCGCCCCGACGAGCGCCGCCCGGAGATCTCGCTCAGCGCCGCGCGTGGCCAGCCGCCGCCCAGCAGCGCATCGAGCGCCGGCAGGCCGGTCGCTCGCCGCCCGCGCGCCTCGCCGAGCCGCTCGAGCGAGACGAGATGCGCGGAGATCTCGCGGGCGATCTCCGGATCGCGGACGAGGTCGAGCGCGCGAACCGACACACCTCGACCTTACCTGAACGTGCGTTCAGGTTCAACCTGAACCGCGCGGTGCCTTAGAGATTCACAAACAGACGCCGTAGATGGTCTGCGCGTTGACGGGCATGCACTTCCTGCCGGCGGTCGCGCAGTCGTTGGGGGCGGTGCAGGCGCCGTTCTGCGCGTCGCAGCGGCAGACGGCGCGGCAGGTCTGCTCGCACAGGAACCCCGGCGCGCACTGCGAGGTCCCGGTGCAGGGGGCGTCTTCTTTTCCGGTGCGCGTCGACTCGGGGCAGGCGCAGTCGACGTGGTCCATGCTGGCGGGGATCACGCAGGCGAGGCCGCTGGGGCAGCCGCTGCTTCCGGCGGTGGCCGCCCCGGCGGTCGGATCGCAGCTGAACGAGCAGGTGTGATAGGCGTTGGTGCAGGAGAGGGGATCGCGGCAGAAGCTCCCCGGACCGACGCTGCCGGCCAGGGGCGTGCAGGTGGTGTCGTCGCCGCACAGGCGCGAGCAGATCTCGACCGGGCAGCCGAGCGTGGAATAGTCGAAGCATTCCGAGCCGGCCGCGCAGCCCCCGTCGGGGCCGCAGCGGCTTCCCGGCGGGCTGGTTCCCGTCAAGACGCAGACGTTCGCCTGGTGCTGGCAAGAGACCTCGCAGGTCAGGCCCGGCGAACAGGAGTCGGTGTTGGGGTCGCAGCCGGGAAAGCCGCTGTCGGGCGGCAGATCCGGCGCGCCCGCGTCGCCGGGGCAGGTGGTGTACGGCATGAGCTGCACGGGCGCCTCGACGGTGGCGCCGCGCCGGATGGTCACGATCACCGCGCCCGTGGCGGCCGTGCAAGACCCGTGAAAGGCGGCCACGTCGAAGCGGACGTCGCCCGACTGACTGCCGGAGAACCCGATCGAGAGCGTTCCCACGCTGGCGCCCGCGTCGACGAAGGTCAGGTTCGGGGCGGGGTAGGTGAGCGTCTTCGTCTCCGCCGCCTGCGTGACCGTGACGGTGATCCGGTCGACGCCCATGATCGGCGTGGAGGTAGATTCGAGCACCAGCGCGACGAACGACTCGGGGCTGGAGCAGCCGAGCGTGCCCGCCGCCAGCGCGACGAGGATCGCAGCGGCGCTAGAACGCATGCATGTTCCCCAGCGTCGTCGAGGGAGGGCCGGACGAATTGGACGACGCGACGGAGACCAGGATCACCGCGGTCGTCAGCACCACCAGCCCCAGCGCCCCCCAGAACCAGTCCTTTCGATAAAACGGAACCGGCCTTTCGGCAGGCGCCTGCGGCGTTCGCTGATCGAGCACCAGAGGCGGCGCGGGCGGCGGCTCGGGGGTCAGCGCCGGGGAGCTGGGGGTGACCGGCGCGGTCGGGGCCGTGCCGGTCGGGGCGGGCGGCGGCGCGACGTTGCTCGGCTCGCCGGGCGGCGGCGTGGCGGTCGGCGCCTGCGCCGGGGGCGGCGGCGGCGCGGGCTCGTCCGGCGCGGCGGGGGGCGTGGCCGCCGACGGGGGGGTGGTCGCCGGCGGGGGCGGGGCGGGCGGCGGCACATCGGCCGCCTGCGCGAGGGTAGAGCAGGCGATCATCACCGCCACGATCGCTGCGGGAAGGTCGAGCGGCGTCGGCCGCGCACGTCGCATCGGCGCATTGTCGCGCCGGGGCGGGACCGGCGTCCAGTACCGCCGCGGGATCCCGCTTGCCTTGTCTGGGCCGGGGCGGGGCCGGCCTCATCGTCCGGCGGCGACTCTGTCGCCGAGGCCCACGGGGCCGCTCCGGTGGGCGGCCGCCCAGTCGACGCGCGCGCGCATGTCGAGCGCGCGCAGACGATCCGCCTCGGTGGCGTCGACGGCGAGGCGGGCCAGCGCCTCGCGCGCGCGCGCGAAGTCGCCCTCCCGGTAGGCGGCGTCGGCGATCATCCGGCGACACTCCCGCCCGAACTCCGGCGCCAGCAGGGGGCGCGTGGAGGGAGCGGCGGGGCTGGGGGACCCGAGCTGGTCTTCGCCGCAGGCGCGGGCGAGCTGTGGCAGGGCGCGCGCGGCGTCGCGGCCGACGAGCTGGCGACCCACCAGGTACGGCCCCAGACGATCGGCGGGGTGCAGGCGGGCGAACTCGGTCAAGAGATAGAAGAGCAGCACCGGATCGGCGTCGGGCTCCAGCACGTCGGAGAAGAGGACGCGCCCGAGCGTGCCGCGGGCCGCCGGGTCGTCGAGCGCCTCCAGCTTGGCCAGCGCCTGGCGCCGATCGGCCTCGGTGGCGGCCAGCTCGAGCGCGCGACGCTGGTGCACCGCCGCGTTGGCATAGTCGCGCTCCGAGAAGTCGAGCGCGGCCGAGAGCGATTCGACCTCGGCGCGCAGCGGAACGGTCAGCGTGCCGTCGATCGCCAGGTGCGCCAGCTCGGCGCGCGCCGCCTCCTCGGCGCCGGCGGTCAGCTCGGCGCGCGCCAGGCTGAGGCGGTAGACCGGCTCGGCCGGATCGTCGTGGCAGGTGGCGCGCAGGAGCTCGACCGCCCGCGCCGGATCGACGGCCAGAAGGCCGCGCGCCTCGGCGACGCGCGCGGCGAGCTCGCGCGCGCAGACCCGGCTGAAGATGGCCGGTCGCCGGAACTCCTCGCTCGCGTGCGCGCGCTGGCGGGTGGTGAGCGGCTGCGTGTCCAGAAAATGTCGCCACTCGCGCTCGAGATCGGCGAGCGGCATGCGGTAGACGTCGCTGAAGTTCCCCGCCGAACGGTAGAGCGCGCGCAGCTTTTCGGGGCCGCGCGTGGCCAGAAGAAAAGCGGAGAACGAGCCAGCCAGCGTGTAGGCGCGCGCGCCGGCCAGCGTGGTGAACCCCGCCCCCACCACCTCGCGCAGGGGGGGCGCCAGCCCCGCCGCGATCATCGCCGCCGCCTCCTGGTGGATGGTGGCGTCGCCCCAGGGATCGCTGGCGTCCGCCGCCTCGGCGATCCCCTCGACGAGGCCCATGGCCAGCACCGGGTGCGGCAACGGTCCCCAGCGCCAGGCCAGCGCGACGCCGAAAAAGGGGTCCCCGAACGTCCCGGCGAAGACGTGGGCCATCTCGTGCCGGAGGCGCTTCGACGGGAAGTGCTCCTGCACGAACATCTCGCGCGTCCAGGGCTTGGCGTAGAGGGTCTCGCCCGCGCCGACCAGCGCCTTCTTGACCGCGGCGTTGGGGAAGTCCCACACGGTGATCGGCAGCTTGGGCTCGACGCCGAACGTCTCCCGGAGCTGGTCGTAGCGGAACTCGAGATCCTCGACCTCCAGCGCCAGATCGGTGGCGGTCTTGCTGCCGGTCATGTAATGGACCACGAAGTGTGGCGTCGTCTGGGTGCGATCGAGCTCGCGCCGCAGGTCGCCGCGGCCGAGGTGGAACCCCAGCCGCCCCCCCACGGCGTAAAGGACGATCGACGCGGCCAGGAGCGGGAGCGCCGCCGCCACGCCGCCGCGGTGCCAGCGCCGCGGGTCGCGCCCGCGCCCGACCGCCGCGAGCGCCAGCACGATCGCCGTCCCCGCCCAAACGAGATTGGCGACCCGGAACAGCAGCAGCGACAGCGGCGGGCGCAGCGCCTCGTCGTAGATCGGGCCCGGGAAGTAGCCACCGAAGGGGTCGAAGGCGAACACCGGCGGGTCGCGGTAGAGCCGCAGCAGCGTCCAGAGGATCGAGAGGACCGGCAGCGCGAAGGCCAGCAGGCGCCCGCGCCGGGGATTCGGCGTGGCGAGGGCCGCCAGCACGCCGGCCGTCGCGCCGTAAAGGGCGCTCGCCACCGGCAGGAGGACGAAGAAGGCCAGCCCGGCGCCCAAGCTGCAGTTGCGGACGCGCAGGGCGTTGCCGAGGCCGAGCAGCAACGGCAGGACCAGGGTGGCCCCCGAGAGCGCCGCGGCCTGGCCGAACACGCGCCCGAGCTCCGCCCCGGCCGGGGCGCGTTCGAGCCGGGCGCGCGCCCGCGCCAGCGCGCCGTGCCCGATGTCGACGCCGGCGAGCGCGGCCACGAACCCCACGGCGAACGCGAAGTCGTAGCCGAGCAGGTCGTAGAGCGGGACGAAGTCGAGCCCCACCGCCACGACGGTCAAGATCGCGCCCCAGACGAGCGGGCGCAGCCCGACCCGCGCCCGGGCCGAATTGACGGCTCTCCCCACGGGGCCTAACATGGATGGCGGGACCGCAACGTCATGACCGACGAAGAACGACGGCGAGAGGCACGCGCTCCCATCGAATTGAAGGTGGAGTACAAGCGGCTCAACACCTTCTTTTACGACTACACGAAGAACATCTCCAAGGGGGGGACGTTCATCAAGACCGAGAAACCCCTCGACATCGGGACCATCTTCCTGTTCAAGCTGATGGTCCCCTCGCGCGAGACGCCGCTCGCGCTGCGCGGCGAGGTCCGCTGGGTCATCAAGGAGGGCTCACCGCGGCCGCCCGATATCCCCGCCGACCACGAGCCCGGGATGGGGATCCGTTTCGTGTACGACGCGAATTCGCAGCGCGAGGCGCTGGAAGAGGTGGTCGAGCGGATGATGGTCGACAGCCTCGGGCCGCTCATCTACACGAACCTCGTTCGCAAGCCCAAAGGTTAGTCGATCAGCCGATGATCATCTCTTCGCGGTCCGCCGCCGGGGGTGCGGCGCCGCCGGGTCCGAAGCGGTCGGCTCGCCAGGCTGTGAAGAAGGGGTGCGGCGGCTCGCCGTCGAGGTAGGCCGCGTAGTGGCGGGCCACGACGGGGGCCATCATGAAGCCGTGCCCGCCGAACCCGCAAGCGACGTAGAAGCCCGGGAGGCCGGGGAGCGGGCCGACGATCGGGTTGCCGTCGGGGCTGACGTCGTAGGGGCCGGCCCACTGCCGCACCACCTTGACGTGCCCGAGCCGCGGCATGAGCGCCACCAGCCCGCGCGCCATGGTGGTCAGGAACTCGAGGCGTGAACCGAGCCGGACCTCGCCGGCGGCGTTCGATTCTTCGGGCATCGAGACCCCGCCCACCAGCTCGCCGCGCAGCGATTGCGAGACGTAGAGCCCGCTCTCGATGAGCGAGACCATCGGTTTCAGGAACGGCTTGAGCGGCTCGGTGGAGAGGATCTCGTGTCGCACGGGGCGGTCGGGGAGGGTGCCGCCGCAAAGACGCGCCACCCGCGGCGACCAGGCGCCCGCCGCGCAGATGACTCGACCGGCGGTCAGCGTCCCGGCCGGCGTGGTGAGCACGAAGTCGTCGCCCCGCCGGTCGATGGCCGTCACCGGCGCGCCGGTCTCGATCGTCACCCCGCGCCGCTCGGCCGCCTGCGCGTACCCCCAGAGGAACGGCCAGGGGAAGACGATGGCGTCGGTGGGGTTGTAGCAGGCGGCCACGAAGCCGCCCGCGTCGCCGACCGCGCCGCCCGGGCCGGGCTCCGTCTCGAGCTCGGGGACCAGCGCGCGGGCCTCGTCGAGCGAGATCATCCGCGTCGGCAGGTCGCAGCGATTCTGCAGCGTCACGTTCTTCTCCAGCCGCTCGGCCGCCGCTTTGGTGCGGGCGAGAAACAGGTAGCCGCCGCGCCTCATCCAGACGTTGATCCCCATCTCCTCGGCGAAGTGGGCGCAGATCTCGATCGACTCCTGCATGAGGCGCACGTTCATCTCGGTCGACCACTGCTGGCGCACGCCGCCGCCGTTCCGCCCCGAGGCCCCCCAGGCCAGATAGTGGGCGTCGAGCACCACGATCCGCTGGCGTCCGCGCGCCGCCAGGTGGTAGGCGATGGCCAGCCCCATCACGCCGGCGCCGATGACCGCCACGTCGGCGCGGTTGGGGAGCGCCGCGGTCATGGCCTTACCTTGACCCGGGCCTTACCCGCCGCCGCCAGGACGCCGAGCTCGGTCGGGACCAGCGGCGGCCGGGCGGTGAACGGCGCCAGCGCCGCCGGCTCCGTCCCCGAGGCCTCCGCCACCGCGCACGCCACCTCGCGCAGGCACTCCTTGCCCTGGCAGGGCCCGGTGCCGAAGCCGGTGTAGCGCTTGACCTCCTCGAGCTCGGTGCGCCCCAGCTTCACCGCGTGCTGGACGTCGGCCAGCGTGACGTCCTCGCAGCGGCAGAGAATCACCTTGCGCGACACGGCGGCGGCGGTTCCTCTCGCCGGGGCTAGGGCGCGCCCGGCGCCGGAGGGTCGAACACCTTCTCCTCGATCGGCTCGTCGAACCTGACGTCGTCGATCGTGTTGAGGATGGTGACCGGTCCGGCCTGCGTCTCCGAGAGGTACGGGATCTTCACCCCGCCCACGCTGCGCCAGTCGCTGACGCGCGACCGAAAAGGCACGTCGCCCTGCGCGGTGGACCGCGTTCCTTCAAGTGAAACTTGAAGATGAGTCTGGCGGTCGTAACAGCTGCGGACGGGCGGCCCCAGCTTGGGCGTCATGCTCAGGCACTCGAGCCCCGCCGGCGGGTCGGGCAGGAGGTCGATCTTGCTGAACAGCGACCGCGCCTCCAGCTCCACGTCCCAGGCATCCTCGATGCGCGCCTGCTCGGCCTCGGCGCCGTCGAGGATCCGCAGCCCGTTGAAGGGATCCTGCGACCAGAATTTCTGGCCGTTCGAGCCTTCGCGCATGAGGCCGATGCCGGGGAAGTTGGTCACCGTCAGCGCCTTGTCGTCGCGCGTCTGGTAGTGGTCGGCGGGGCCGCCCATCGCCATCCCCGAGAGCGTCATCGTCATCTTCAGGTGCATCGTCTTGTGCGCGTTCCAGGCGGCGGCGCCGCCCGTCGCCTGCACGGCGTCGGCCAGGACGGCGTCGGCGGTGCGCGGGCCGGCGGCTGGCGCTCCCGGCGCGGCCTGCGCGGTGGCGGGCGGCGGCGGAGGCTGCGCGGCGCAGCCGAGCGCCCAGGCGAGAGCGGCGGTGAGGGGGAGGAGGCGGATCATCTTCATGGGGAGGCTCCGGTCGCGGTGCGGTTCGCAGGTCCGTTGCTGGCAGGGCGCGAGGCTCGGACAGCCACCAGGGCGGCGTCAAGGACCGGATCTCGCCCGGTGCGCAGGGCGGCGCGCGTCTCGACCACCCGCTTGTCGGGCTGGACGCCGCGCCCCTCGAGCAGGATCCCCTTGGGCGTTTTGAAGTCGGCCACCACGTACTGCATGATCGCGCCGCCGGGCAGCGCCTCGACCACCGACGGCAGAACGGCGCCCAGCGAGGCGTCGCCGACCACCACCGCCCGCTTGGCCTCCTGCAGCCCGGCGGCCAGCATCTCCGACGTCGAGGCGGTCCCCTCGTCGGTCAGGATCGCCAGCGGGCCGAGGAAGGGCTTCTCGCCGAGCTCCGGGCGGGCGGTCAGCGTCTGGTTGAAGTCGCGGAACTTGAGCGTCCCCAGCTCGACGGGGTGGTCGACGAACAGCGACGCCACGGGGATCGACATCGCCCCCTGGCCGCCCGGGTTGCCGCGCAGGTCGAGGATCACGGCGCGCACGTGGTGCTCCTGGAAGCGGCCGAGCGCCTTCTTGAGCTCCCCCAGCACCGGCTGCACGAAGAAGATGTTGAAGGCCACCACGCCGACGTCGCCGGTCTCGTAGGCGCGCACCTCGGGGTAGATGGGCGGCAGGTGTCCGAGCTGCACCGGCGCGCCGCGCGGCGGATCGCGCGTCAGCACCGCCTTGCCCGGGCGGTCGCGGTCGTCGAGATAGGCGACGGTCACGCGCGTGCCGGGCGGCCCGGCCAGCCGCCGCGCCGCCGCCCGCCGGATGGCGAACCGCTCCTCGACGGGGCGAAGCGCGCGCGACGAGTCGTGCGGGGCCTCGATGGGCCGCCCGCCGATCTGCGTGAGCACGAACCCCGGCAGGAGGCCCATCCGCTCGGCGGTCGAGCCGGCGCGCACGCGGGTGATGGTGGGGCGCCCCTCGACCACCCGCACGGTGAGGCCGGGATCGCCGATCCCTTCGGCGGCGGGCGGCGGCGGCCCGGCGCCGGGCGGCGCGTCCCCCGGCTCGGCGGTCTCCTCGGCGGCCACCTCGTCCTCGTCGCCGGGGCCGGTGATCATCATGTGGGACTGGCCGAGCTCGCCGATCATCTGGTTGAGCAGGCGGTAGAAGGCCGCCTCGGTCGGCGCGGCGATCGCCAGCGGCTCGTACTTGGCGCGGACGGCGTTCCAGTCGAGGCCGCCCAGCGTCTTGTCGTAGTGCTTGTCGCGCACCGTCCGCCAGGCGGCGTCCAGGATCGACCGGCGCAGCTCGCTCCTGGCGCCGGCGGCGCTGGCCGGCGTCGCCGGGGCGGCAGCCGTGGTGAAGGGCGGCGGCTCGACGACCGGGGCCGGCCCCGACGGTGGGGCGGCCGCCGGGGTCGCGGCCGGCGGGGGGGGCGGCGCCGCGCAGCCCGCGGGGAGCGCCGCCAGCCCCGCGCAGAGCACCAGCACCAGCGTCGCCGCCAGCGCGCGCCCCACCCGGGCGCCCGCGCGGCCGGCCGCCTCGGGGCCGGCGTATCCGGTCACGTCGCCGCAGGCGAAGACGCCGGGCGCGGTGGTGGCGCCGTTTTCGTCGACGACGGCGGCGAACCCGCCGCGCGCGGCGTCGAAGGCCACGGCGGCGCCGTGCTGGCGCGGCAGCTCCGAGGCGGGCGCCGGGAGCGTCGCCACCGCCACCAGCTCGCCTTCCACCTTGCGGACGGTCCGCTCGGCCGTCTCGACGTCGAGGCCGCGCACGCGCTTGGTCCCCCGCGCGCCGAGCACCGTCTCGGTCGCCAGATCGACGCGCACGGTGGCGACGCCGACCTCGGCCAGGCCGCGCGCGAGCGGCGCGGCGGCGGGCGCGCCGTCGAGGATGATCACCTTCCCCTTGGGCGCAACCGGGCGCACGCCCCAGTGAAAAGCCAGCCGCCCGCAGGCGCGCGCGGCGATCACCCCGGGACGATCGTTGTCGGCGAACGGCAGGTTCTGGTCGTAGCCGCCGGTCGCGTAGAGATAGCGCCGCGCCTGCACGCGCACCAGGCGCCCGCCGGCCACCACCGCCAAGAGGCCGGGCCCGTTCGGTCCAAGGTCCTCGGGAAAAAAACCGATCGCGGTCGCGCGCGCGGCCAGCGCGACGCCGGCCTGGACGGCTGCCTCGGCCAGCGCGCGGCCCCGGGCGCTGCCGCCCGCCTCGGCGAGCAGCGATCCGCCGGGGGCGGCCTGCTCGTCGTAGAGCGCGACCCGCGCGCCTGGGGCGGCCTCGGCGATCGCCCGCGCCGCCGC
>DATNDC010000031.1:0-28236 GCA_035607055.1 Polyangia bacterium | reverse complement strand
TCGGCGTTCGCCCCCGAGGCGCCCTTGCCGTCGACGCTCATACGCTTGGGATCGATTCCGCGGCCGACCAGCGCCCAGTAGACGGCGTTGGCCCGCGCCAGTGACAGCGCAGGGGCGACTTCGTCCTTGCCGGCCGCCGCGGGGGCGGGCGCGTATCCCACGAGCTGCAAGGGGTAGGTCGGGTACTTGTTGAGGAGCTCCTTGACCGCGTCGACGACCTTGGCTTGTTCCGGGCGCAGCGCCGCCTGCTTGTCGGCGAACAGGCCGTGGAGCACCAGCACCAGGCGCTGGAGGTCGCCCTCGCGCTCGAGGCGCGTCTCGATGCCGGCGATGGTGGTGGCGTCGGCCTCGAGCGCGCGATCGCGCGCCTGGTTGCTGAGCGCCTGGGTCGCCTTCTCGTACTGCGGGCGGGCCTCGGCGATCCCCTTCTCCGCCTCGGCCTGCGCCAGCGTGGCGCGCGCCAGCGATTCGTCCCAGTGGCCGGCGTCCAGCTCCTTGTGCGCGTCCTGCAGCATCCCGTTCGCCGCGGTGTACGCCGCCTTGGCGTAGTGAGGCGCGTCGACGGTCTCGGCGATCTTGAGCGTCAGCTCGAGGACGCGGATCCCGTGCAGCGCCTCGGCCTTGCGCTTCTCGGCGGCGGCCTCGGCGGCCGCCTTCTGGCGCTCGGTGGCGGCCTGCTTCTTGGCCACGTCGGCCTGCTCGGAGAGCGCCTTCTTCTCCGCCGCCACGGAGGCGCGCATGGTCTGCAGCCGCTCGAGCAGCTTCACCTCTTCCTGCGCGGTGGCGAGCTCGTTGTCGAGCCGCGACTCCTCGTCCTTCGAGATCGCCAGCTCGGCGTCGAGCTCGGCCAGCTTGGACGACGTGTGCTCCGCCTGCAGGAGCGCCAGCGCCGTCTTCATCTTGATCTGCCCCATGAGCGCGTCGCGCCGGGCGGCGTAGGCGTCGTGGTGCTCCCAGGCGCGCGAGGCCTGAACGAGCAGCGCGTCGGCGGCCGCCAGCAGGTCGAAGGCGTGCCGATCGGGATTGGAGAGCGTCGGGTCGGTGCGCAGGTCCTCGAGCGCGATGATCTCCTTCGGCTTCGGCGTGGCCGCGCAGCCGCTGGCGCCCACCGAGAAGACGAGAGGGGCGAGGAGGACGACGGAGGTCAGAAGACCGGGGAGAACGTGGCCGCCGAGGCCGATCGCGCGGGTGCGCATCCGAGCTCCAATGTAGACCGCACCCGCGCCGATTTTCATCCGGTCGGCCCCCGATCGCCCGCCGACCGCGTCAGCGGACCACTTTGACATTCACCTGTGCCGAGCCCGTGGCGCCCCACAGGCGGATCCACATCGCCAGGTACATCTCGGGACCGCGCGCCGTGGAGACGTCGCCGAGATCGAGCACGTCGCTCCACCCGAACGACTCGAGGAGCTCGGTCACCTGGGCCTTGGCGCCGGCGTCGTTCCCGCTCACGAAGACGGTGTGGTCGCCCCCGCCGACCGATTTGGGATCGACCATGACGAGGGCGTTGACGGTGTTGAGCGACTTGACCACCCTGAGGCTGGGGAAGGCGCTCTGGATCTTCTCGGCCAGGCAGCGCTCCTGACTGGCCAGCACGGCCGGAGGCATCCCCTTGCTCGTGTCCAGCTCGTTGGCGACGTCGAGGAGGATCTTGCTGCCGACCTTGTCCGCCGCGGCGAGCTTGAGCGCCTCGATCGAGACCGTTCCCGAGGTGGCGTTGATGAGGAGCTCACCGTGCGC
Organism: Polyangia bacterium; assembly: GCA_035607055.1. Lineage (GTDB taxonomy): Bacteria > Myxococcota_A > Polyangia > Fen-1088 > Fen-1088 > JADGRB01. Next base: position 26,496 of record DATNDC010000031.1, on the reverse strand, counting down.
GGCGGCTTCCTTGAAGGTCGCGATCCGGGCGCGCCCCTCGACCTTGGCTCTCCACTCGCGGAGCGTGCCGCCGAGCGTCTTCTTGTCGTCGAGCTTGTCGGGATCGCGCGTCCCCAGCACCAGGTCGTGCCCCAGCCCGACCAGCTTGGATCCCAGCGTCTGCGCGACCACGCCCGAGCCGATGATTCCGATCTTCATGTCGTCCTCCGTTCCCTTCGGTGGATGCCAATCCTGACCCGACCACAGCGCCGATACAAACGCGGCAAGGTGCTACCTGTAATCAGCACTGCCGTCGGGAGGGGTGGTCCCCGTTACGGGTGTCGTGCGTTAGGATGTCTTTATCGTGGATTTGCGGTTTTACCGGAACCTCTCCCGGCGGATCACGCCCGCCTCCCTGCGCCTGGGCAGCCGGGAGGCGCGCCGGCGGACATTTCTGGTCGGCGCCACCCGAGGAGCCGATGGGGTGCGGCTCACGCTCGGCCCCGTCCCCGGCTGCCCGACGGGGCCGGTGCGGGCCGTCCTCGACTTCTCCGACGGTGGCCGCGAGCTGTGGGTGGCGGGCACGGCGACCGCCACCCCTGACGGCAGCGTGCAGCTGACGATCGACTCGCGGCCCGTCCGGCGCCCTTCCCGGTCGACGCGGCTGGCGCCGCCCGCCGACGTGGCCTTCGCCGTCTGCCTCGTCGACGTCGAAGGGGGCGGCCGCCACTGCTACCCGATCCTGGACATCGGCGCGCGCGCGCTCCGCATCGAGACCGGCGCGCCGCTCGGGGCGGGCACCGTGCTGGCCGACCTGGTCGTGATCTTCCGGCGCGAGGTCCTGCGCAGCGGCGAGGGGGTGATCACCAGTTGCTCGCCGGCGCGCTACCCGGACGGGCGCTTGATCTACGAGTGCGGCGTCCGCCTGCGCAGCGCCGGCCGACGCCGCCTCGCCGTCGACGACGAGCGGCTGGAGATCGACGACCTCGGCCGCGTGCGCGCCATCCTGTGGGCCCTCTGCGACCTCGAGTACGAGGTCGCGGTCGGCAGCCCGACGGGCGTGGTGCAGGGGCGCATGCTGCCGCAAAAGCCGATCGATCGGGCGCGCGTCCCCGAGCTCTTCTGCCGGGTCAACGACGCCGACCGGCTGCCCATCCGCTCGGGCGCGGTGACGGTCGAGTGTTCGCTGTTCGGGAGCGGCTACCGTTTCTACGCCCGGGTGACCGGCCGGCGCGGCGACGTCCTCACGCTCTCGCCGTCGCCCAAGCTGCGCCAGTGGCAGCGGCGCGGCGAAGAGCGGACGCCGCTCGGGCCCGCCAGCGGCGCCCAGGTCAGCTACCGCCACGCGCTGACGGGCGCGCGACGCGCCCACCCGCTCGCCGATCTGTCGTCGCACGGATTCTCGTTCCCCCCCGGCGCCAGCGACGAGGAGCTCTGGGCGGGGCTCCCGCTCAAGGACGTGCGCATCCACCTCGGCACGTTCGCCTTCCGGGCCGCCGAGGTGGCGGTCCGCTCGGTGTCCCCGGAGCGCGTGAGCGCCGAGATGCGCGCCCTGTCCGAACGCGAGGCCGATCTGATGCGCGAGCAGCTCATCGAGCACGGTCCGGATCAGGTCCGGTTCCACGACGGCACGGGCTTCGACGATCTCGTCGCCTTCCACCGCTCGATGAACCTGCTCGAGCCGGACATGGAGGCGAACCTCCGTTCCACGTTCGAGGAGTCGCGGCGGACCTGGAAGCTGGCCCACGACCGCGCGGCCGGTCTCATGCGGACCGCCATCGTCCCCTGGCGCGGGGGCATCGGCGCCACGCTGAATTCCGTCCGCGCCTACGAGCGCACCTGGATGTTTCAGCACAACGCCGTGGCCTCGGGCGCCGTCCCCGCCGGCGCCGGACAGCTGCACGGGATCCTGATGCGCCTCGCGGCCCACCGGCGCGACGGCGAATACATCGCGGGCGTGATCGACGCCAGCGCCAAGGCGATGCACGGCCTGGTCACCTCGTTCTTCACACAGACGGCGCCCGCGCACCGGGGCGCCACGCGGATGGAGCTTTACGCGGCGCCCGCCGCGCCCGAGCCCGACGCGAAGCCGTCGTGGATCCGGCGGCTGCGCGGTCGCGACGAGGCGCTGATCGAGAACGCGGGGGCGCGCCAGCTCGACCCGGTCTGTGCCCGCGCGCTCGGCCTCTGCGCGGGCGAGATCGAGATCCCCAAGACGCGCGCCGCCTACGCCAAGCTGGGCCTCGAGCGGACCCGCCACGCCTTCGGGGCCTTCGCCGACGACCGTTGCGTCGCCGTGCTGCTGCGGGAGACGGCCTCGCCGGGGCTGTCGCTGAGCGGGCTCCTCTCGGCCTCGTTCCTGCTGCCGGTGGTCCCCGACGCCGACGCGGACGGCTCGAAGCGGCGCGCCCTGGCCGAGCTGGCCCGCTCGACGCCGCTGCCGGGCGACCCGCCCAAACGCTTCCTCTTCCTGCCGTCCGGCATCGACGACGCGCCCGTGCGCTCGGCGGGTTTCGAGCCGGTCGCCGCCTGCACGTTCTTCGCCCTGCACCGCCTGGGGATCGCCGAGTACCAGCGCTACGTGGCCGACAAGTACGGCCTCCTGCAGGCGCGGCTGCGGGGGCGCTCGGCGCGGCTGCCGGAGGCGGCCTGAAGGCGCCGCCACGGCGGGCTTCCACGCCAGGCTTTGCAGAACGACGGATTCGGTTAGGCTTGCCGGGAGATGACCGGTTTCGCTGCAGCGGCGACCGAGCGTTCGGCGCTCGCCCACGAGGTGAGCTGCCGGTTCCTCACGCCCTTGCTCGACCTCGCCGAGGCGGAGAAGCTCGACGCCGGGCTCGATCAGCTCCTCGGCCGCTGGGAGCTCGAGCGCGCCGAGCTCCGCGACGAATCGAACTGGGTCTCGCTGCGCTTCTGCGAAGACCTGTGCGATTGGCTGGCCGGCCGGGTCGGCGCCGAGGCGCTCGCCGAGCGGGTCACCCGCGCCACCTTTTCGCCGCGCGCGCTCGGCGTCCTCTATCCGGTCATGCGCGCCTTCGGATCGCCGCGCGTCGGCTACGGCGCGCTCCCGCAGCTGGTCGCCCGCATGACCAAGGTCAGCACGGTCACCGTCAGCGGCGTCCGGCGCGGATCGGCGGAGATCGTCTATCGCCCCTCGCAGCCGGCACACAAGGCGCGCTCGCCGCTCATCTGCTTCTTGCGCAAGGCGCAGATCGCGGCCGGGCCGACGCTCTGGAAGCTGCCGGCCGCCCGGGTGGAGGAGGCCGAGTGCCAGTCGCGCGGCGGCGAGTGCTGCCGTTACCGCGTCCGCTGGGTCGAGCGGGCGTCCATGCGCGGCCTCCTGGTCGGCCTGGCGGTCGGAGCCGCGCTCGCCCTGCTCCCGGTGCACGGCCTGCCGACGGCCCTGGTGGCGCTGGTGGCGGGCGGCGCGCTCGGCCGTATCTTCGATCTGCGCGCCCACGGGCGCGAGCTGCAGACGTTCGTGCAGGAGCACACGCTGGCGCTCACCGCCGCGCTCGACACCACCGAGCGCCGCTTCGTCGAGCTGCAGAAGGCCAAGGCCGAGGTCGACGCGCGGGTCGAGCAACGGACCGCCGAGCTGCGCATGGCGACGGAAAAGCGCGTTCACACCGAGAAGCTGGCCGTGCTGGGAACGCTGGCGGCCGGCCTGGCGCACGAGGTGCGCAACCCTGCCAACGCCATCGTCAACGGCCTCGGCCCCGTGCGCCAGTACCTGACCGAAATGAACGGCGACCCGGACTGCCTGACTTCGGTGCAGATCGCCATCGACGCTGGCGACCAGATCGCGCGCCTGGTCGGCGATCTCCTGGACGTCGGGCGGACGGATCGCGGCGTCGAGCCCTGGGATCCGCACCAGGGGATCGAGGCCGCCATCCGGCTGCTCTCGCACCGGACTCAACGCGTCTCGTTCGACCGCGACTTCAGGTTTCGCGGCGCAATCCTGGGACGCCCGCCCGCGCTCAATCAGATCTTCCTCAACCTGTTCGACAACGCCGTGCGCGCCGCCGGCGAGGGGGGGCGCGTCCGGGTCGCCTCCCGGCCCGAGCGCGACGGGGTGGAGATCCTGGTCGCCGACAGCGGCCCGGGAATCCCCCCTGATCTCACCCAGCGGATCTTCGATCCCTTCTTCACCACCCGCGAGGTCGGCGAGGGGACCGGCCTCGGACTGCACTTCAGCCGGCAAGTCGCGTACGATCACGGCGGCTCGCTGGACCTGGTCGCAGCGCCCGGCTGGGGCGCCTGCTTCAAGCTCTGGCTGCCCAGTCACCGTCGGGAAATAATGCAGCCGTGAGCACCAACCCAGGCATCCCCCACTCCGCGGTCCTCTACGTCGACGACGACGCGCGCAACCTGCACGCCTTCCGGATGAGCTTCAAGACCCGGTTTCGGGTGGTGACCGCGGGGACGGGGCGCGAGGCGCTGGAGATCCTGGCGCGCGAGCCGGTGGCCGTGCTGCTGGCCGATCAGCGGATGCCCGAGATGTCGGGCGCCGAGCTGTGCGCGACCGTCAAGCAGCGCTTCCCGGACGTGGTGCGCATGATCCTGACCGCCTACTCGGACATCGGATCGGTGGTGGCCGCCATCAACGGCGGCCAGGTGAGCCGCTACTTCATCAAGCCCTGGCGCGAGGAAGAGCTGGCCGACGCCGTCCGCGCCGGCATCGACGCCTTCCAGCTGGTGACCGTCACCCGCGACCTGCAGATCCGTCTCCTGCAGCAGGAGCAGCAGTCGACCACCACCTACCTCCTGGGGCGGATCCTGCACGAGGTGGTCTCGCCGGCCATCGGCATCCGCGACAACCTCGGCTTCGTCGTCGACGGCGTCAGCCAGCTGGCGCGCATGGCCGCCACCTCCGACCCCGACGTCCCGCGCGTGGCCAGCGATCTGCTGCCGGCGCTCAACGACGCGCACGAGTCGGCGATCGATCTGGTGGGCCGCATCGAGCAGTTCCGGCAGGGCGACGTCCCGCTGCCCTCCAGCGACGGGGGCACCAGCCTCGACCGCGCCATCCAGACGGCGGCCGGCATCGTCCGCCCGCGCATCGCCGAGCGCGCCCGCCTGATCCTCGACACCACGCACAAGGGCTTCGTGCGCGGCGAGCCGACACAGCTGACGCAGGTGATCGTGAACCTCCTGCTCAACGCCTACGAGGCCATCGAGCCCGGGGCGCCTGAAAAGAACCAGATCACGGTGACCACCCTGGGCAAGGCCGACCGTTGCGGCTTCGTCGTCGAGGACACCGGGCGCGGCATCCCGGAAGACGTGGCGGCGCGCATCTTCGAGCCCTTCTTCTCGACCAAGACCGGCGGCACCAACACCGGCCTCGGCCTGCCGATCGTGCACGAGATCGTCGAGCGCCTGGGCGGGAAGATCGAGCTCGATCGGGCCTCGCGCGGGACCCGGTTTTATGTCGAGCTCCCCCGGGCTGGTTGACCCCCCTTCCGCCTCCGCCTCTTCTTTGGCCGAGCCCGAAGCCCCGGTCGCCCCCGGTCGCCCGGGTCGCCCCCGTCGCCCCCGGTCGCCCCCGTCGCTCCGGTCGCCCCCGGTCGCCCCCGAGCATAGGCGACCTAGGTTACGTGCGTCTCGAGCGCTACCCTTCGACCTACCGCTGCCGGCCGCACGTAACTTTTTTCGGCGCGTAGCCTGCGTTCACAATTTCAAGGGCAGGCTACGCGCCGAAAAAAGTCCGCAAGCGGACGCAAGGCCCGGGCGGGACGCGAGGTACGACGCGCGCGCGAGGTGGGTTCACGCGCGTCAGGGGCGAGAAAGGGCCAAGGCCCGGGCCGAACGCCCGAGCGCCAAGGCCCGAGGGCCAAGGCCAAGGCCCCGAGGCCCGAAGAGGCAAGGCCCGGACCTTAAAAAAGAGCAGCCAGGAGGGCGTTCCGGGGCGCCGACTTGGGGACCACGGCGTCGACCAGCTTGCGCTGCAGGAGGTCGTTCCAGACCTCGAGGTGCGAAAACGAATAGAGGACCCGGCGCACGCGCGGGTAGTGATCGCGCACGTGCTCGAACAGGTCGTCTGTCTTCTGCCACTCGAGGCGGTGATCGCAGAGCAGCACGTGCGGCGGCCGCTCGCGCAGCTGCTCCAGCGCGTCGCGCTTCGACGAAGCGATGCGGACGTCGTGATCGACCGAGAGCGACCGTTGCAGCCCACGAGCCATTTTCGGCTCGTCCTCGACGACCAGGATGTCGAGCCGGGACCGGCGCCAGCTCGGCGACGTTTGGGAGCTCCCCAGGTCGGCGATCACGTCGGCGTCGGTGGTCGGCGGCGCCAGCTCGCGCCGCCAGAGGGCATCGAGGCGAACCATGTCGGTGACCAGATCCTCGGTCTGGCGGAGGATCGACTCCACCGCGCCGGCGAACCGCTTCATCGTGTCGGGCGACTCTTCGAACCCCTCGCCCGGGGGCACCGTCAGCTCGCGCAGGCCGCCTTGGGCGCGGCGCAGGCCGGCGCGCGCCAGGCGCAGGTCGCCGGCCACCGCGATCTTGATCGACTCTTTCACCTCTTGATTGACCGCCGGCAGCGCGTTCGTCGGCGGGAAGATCGCCTGGAGCGGCGCGGGCAGCGCCCCCTCGGGGACCTCCACCGTGTAGAGCCCGGACCGGTGCAGGGCCGGGAAGCGGGTCAGCTCCACGACGTTCCGGAACTGCCAGGCGTAGCCGCGGAGCAGCGGGGCGTTCATCTCGCGGGTGATGGCCTGAACGTCGGTCAGCTCGGCCAGCGCCACGCCGTACCAGGGCTCCTCGTCGCAGACGATCAGGATCTCGCCTCGGTAAGGCGTGCGGAAGCTCTTGAAAGCGGTGGTCGTGGCGCCGGCGACTATCTGCGACGCCCACGGCTCACGAACCGCGACTGCCTTGACGACCCTCATCTCGGCTGATTTGGACAGTAACACAACGTGGCGGCCGAGCGTATCCCCCCAAAAGGAGTTTTTCAGGGGCCTGGATCGCCCGAAGCGCGGCGGTGTGCGGGACTGTTGTCGTCTGTCAAGTTAGCGGCAACGAGCCCCACGTCGTTGCGTGACCCCAGCAACCGTTCGTAAAGCGCACGAGCCGCGTTGCGCACGAGCCGCAGCACCACGTTGTCCACCAGCCAGAAACGAGGGCGGCGGCCCGCCTGTCGGTGATGAGGGGCGCCGTCTTCGATCGGCGGCGCCCGGCGCCGGTCAATTCGCGCCTTGGGTTACCTGGGCGCGCGCCGCCCCCAGCGAGGCCGGGGCCGGATTTCGCCGACGCGGCAGCTCGACGGTGAACGTGGAGCCGCGCTCGGGGCGGCTGTCGACGCTGATGGCGCCGCCCAGGGCGTCGACGATCTGCTTGACGATCCAGAGGCCGAGCCCGATGCCGGCGTAGTTCCGGCTCGAAGCGGCGCGCTCGAAGCGGCGGAAGATCCGATCCTGGTCCTCGAGGGGGATACCGAGCCCGTGGTCGTGGATGGCCAAGCGCACCCGATCTTCTACGGCCTCGAGGGTGATCTCGATCGGCTTGCCGGCGCCGTACTTGATGGCGTTCGACAGCAAGTTGGTGATCACCTGATCGAGGCGGCTGGCGTCCCAGGCGCCGACGGCCTTCTCGGCGGCGCGCACCGAGATGGCGCAGCCGCGGCGCTGCGCTTCATCGGCCAGGCGCGCCCGCACCTCGCTGACCACCTCGCCGAGGTCGACCTCCTCGATCTGCAGCTCCAGGCGTCCGGCGGCCAGGCGCGACACGTCGAGCAGCTCGTCGATCAGGTGATTGAGGCGCGCCGCCTGGGTGTCGATCCGCTGCACGCGCCCCACGACGCCGGCGGCGGTCTCGCCCGTGCTCCGGCGCGCGAACCGCGTCAGGTTCTCGAGCTCGAGGCGCAGCGAGGTGAGCGGCGTGCGCAGCTCGTGCGAGGCGACCGAGAGGAAGTCCTCGCGCAGGCCGATCGCCTCGCGCAAGGTCTCTTCGGCCCTCTTCTGGTCCTCGATGTCGGTCGCGCTGGCGATCCACCCGACCAGCACGCCGTCGCTCGACCATTCGGGGACCACCCGTGCCAGGTGCCACCGGAAGCGGCCGTCGGTGGCACGGCGCAGGCGGACCTGGCGCTCGAACGGCTCTTGCCGCGCGATCCCCTCGCTGAAGGAGTCGCGCGCGCCCTCGCGGTCGTCGGGGTGCAATGCGGCCCACAACGACTCGTTGCCCGCCGGCGCGCTGCCGTGCCCATGGTACTCGAGCCCGGCCCGATTCCAGAAGGTGATTTGCCCATCCGGGTCCACCGCCCAGATGCTCTGAGGTAGATTGTCGAGGAGCTTGCGGTACCTCTCCTGGCCGGCGCGCTCGAGCGCCACCCGCTCGTGCTCGCGCAAGAGGCGCTCCTGCGCCTTGATCTGCTCGCCCTTGAGGTAGAGATCGACGAAGACCTGCGCCTTGGAGCGCAGGATGTCGGGATCGAACGGCTTGACCAGGTAGTCGACCGCCCCCTCGGAGTAGCCCCGGAAAACGTGAGCCGCGTCGCGCCCGACCGCGGTGATGAAGATGATCGGGACGTACCGGCTGCGTGGCCGCTGCTTGATGAGGCTGGCGGTCTGAAACCCGTCCATGCCCGCCATCTGCACGTCGAGCAGAATGAGCGCGAAGTCGCGCCGCAGGAGGTGCCGGAGCGCCTCCTTGCCCGAGGAGGCGGTCACCAGCTCGTGCCCGAGCGGCGCGAGGATTGCCTCCAGCGCCACCAGGTTGGCCGGGTGGTCGTCCACCAGCAGGATGCCGGCGCTGGACGGCGGGGGCGATTCCGGCACGTTCACCTCAGGACGCCTCCGGTCCCTCCGGCGCGGCCGCGAGGTGGCGGATGAGGTTGAGCAGCCGGTTCACGTCGACCGGCTTGGGCAGGTAGTCCGACGCCCCCGCCTCGAGGCACTTGTCGCGGTCGTCCTCCAGCGCCTTGGCGGTCACCGCCACGATGGGCATCTCGTGCCAGTCGGGGTTGGCGCGGATGGTCCGGATCGTCTCGTAACCGTCCTTGCCCGGCATCATCACGTCCATCAGCACGAGATCGATCTCCGGGTCCGCGGCCAGCGTGTCGATGCCCGCCTGCCCGTTGTCGGCGTAGACCACCTCGAGCCCCGCGGCCTCGAGCGCGCTGGTCATGGCGAACACGTTCCGCACGTCGTCGTCGACGACCAGCACCCGGCGCCCGGCGATGGCCGCCAGCACCGACGGCTCGAGCGCCGCGAACTGCGGGACGCTGGGCGGCGTCGCCGAGCGCTCGAGCTCCCGCCGGCCCGCACCGCGCTCCTCGTCCGGGGCGGGCAAGCCGATGTAGCGCTCGGGCAGGTAGAGGGTGAAGACGCTCCCCTGGCCCGGCCGGCTTTCGACGTGGATCTCCCCGCCCAGGTGGCGGGCGATGTCGCGCGAGATGGTGAGGCCCAGGCCGGTGCCGCCGTAGCGGCGGCTGGTCGTCCCGTCGGCCTGCTGGAAGGCCTCGAAGATGAGCCCCTGCTTGTTCTCCGGGATCCCGATCCCCGTGTCGACGACGGAGAAGGCCACCACGCGCTCGAAGGCGAGCGAGGGGTTCGAGAAGTGCGTGTCGGGCTCCGGCCGGTGGATCCGGAGGGTGACCGACCCGTCGGCGGTGAACTTGAAGGCGTTGGCCAGGAGGTTCTTCAGCACCTGCTGGAGGCGCTGGGGATCGGTGTAGAGCGACCGCGCCACGCCGATCTCGACGTCGACGGAGAACCCCAGCCCCTTCTGCTCGGCCAGCGGGCGGAACGAGCGGTCGACGAAGTCGGCGATCTCGGTGGGGTGGATGTCGCGCGGATCGATCGGCATCTTCCCCGCCTCCACCTTGGAGAGGTCGAGGATTTCATTGATCAACGTCAGCAGGTCCCCGCCCGAGGCGTAGATGGTCTTCGCGTACTCCACCTCCTTGGCGGAGAGGTGCGTCTCGGCGTTGTCGGCCAGCAGCTTGGCCAGGATGAGCAAGCTGTTGAGCGGCGTGCGCAGCTCGTGCGACATGTTGGCCAGGAACTCGGACTTGTACTTGGAGGTGGTGGAGAGCTGCTCGGCCTTCTCCTCCAGCGAGCGCCGCGCCTGTTCGACCTCGCGGTTCTTGACCTCGACCTTCGTGTTCTGCTCGGCCAGGAGGCGCGCCTTCTCCTCCAGCTCGAGCGCCTGCTTCTCCAGCTCGGTGTTCGTGCGCCGCAGCTCCGCCTGCTGCGTGGTCAGCTCGTTCGACTGCGACTGCAGCTCCTGGGTGAGCGACTGCGACTGCTGCAGCAGCTCCTCCGTCCGCATGTTGGCGCCGATCATGTTGAGCACGACGCCGATCGACTGCATCAACTGATCGAGGAACAGCTGATGGATGGGGCTGAAGACGTGGAAGGAGGCCAGCTCGATCACCGCCTTGACCTGTCCTTCGAACAGCACCGGCAGCACGACGATGTTGAGCGGCGGCGCCTCGCCGAGACCGGAGCTGATCTGGATGTAGTCGTGCGGCACCCGCGTGAGCAGGATGGTCTTCTTCTCCAGCGCGCACTGTCCGACCAGCCCCTCGCCGGGCTTGAAGCGGTTCCCCACCCCCTTGCGCTCGCGGTAGGCGTAGGTGGAGGTCAACTTGAGGACCGGCTCTTCCCCCTCGGCGTCCATCATGAAGAAGGCGCCGTAGTGCGCGGAGATGAGCGGCGTCAGCTCGCTCATGATGAGGCGCGACACCGTCTCCAGATTTTTCTGCCCCTGCATCATCGAGCTGAACTTGGCGAGGTTCGTCTTCAGCCAGTCCTGCTCGGCGTTCTTCTGCGTCGTCTCGCGCAGGTTGATGATCATCTGGTTGATCTTGTCTTTGAGCGCGGCGACCTCGCCCTGCGCCTCGACCTCGATCGACCGCGTCAGGTCCCCCTTGGTCACGGCGGTGGTCACCTCGGAAATTGCCCGGACCTGCGAGGTCAAGTTCCCGGCCAGCTGGTTGACGTTGTCGGTCAGCTGCCGCCAGGTGCCGACCGCGCCCGGCACCTTGGCCTGCCCGCCCAGCTTCCCCTCGATGCCGACCTCGCGCGCCACCGTCGAGACCTGATCGGCGAAGGTCCCCAGCGTGTCGCACATGTCGTTGATGGTGTCGGCCAGCGCCGCGATCTCCCCCTTGGCCTCGACGCCGACCAGCTTCTGGGTCAGATCGCCGTTGGCGACCGCGGTGACGACCTTGACGATCCCGCGCACCTGGGTGGTCAGGTTCGAGGCCATGAAGTTGACGTTGTCGGTCAGGTCCTTCCAGGTGCCGCTGACACCCGGCACCTTGGCCTGGCCGCCCAGCTTCCCCTCGATGCCGACCTCGCGCGCCACGCTGGTGACCTGATCGGCGAACGTCGACAGCGTGTCGGTCATGCTGTTGATGGTGTCGGCCAGCGCCGCGATCTCGCCCTTGGCCTCGACCACCATCTTCTGCTTCAGGTCACCGTCGGCGACGGCGGTCACGACCTTGACGATGCCGCGCACCTGCGCGGTCAGGTTGCGGGCCATGAAGTTGACGTTCTCGGTCAGGTTCTTCCAGACGCCGGCGACGCCGCCGACGTCGGCCTGACCGCCCAGCTTCCCCTCGGTGCCGACCTCCTTGGCGACGCGCGTGACCTCGCTGGCGAAGCTGTTCAGCTGATCGACCATCGTGTTGATGGTGTTCTTCAGCTCGAGGATCTCGCCCTTGACGTCGACGGTGATCTTCTTCGACAGGTCGCCGTTGGCGACCGCCGTCGTGACGAGCGCGATGTTGCGCACCTGCGCGGTCAGGTTGGAGGCCATCGAGTTGACGTTGTCGGTGAGGTCCTTCCACACGCCGCCCGCCACGCCCTTGACCTCGGCCTGGCCGCCCAGCTTGCCGTCGGTGCCGACCTCTTTGGCGACGCGCGTGACCTCGCCCGCGAACGAGCGGAGCTGGTCGACCATCGAGTTGATGGTGTTTTTCAGCTCGGAGATCTCGCCTTTGACGTCGACGGTGATCTTCTGCGAGAGATCGCCGTTGGCGACCGCCGTCGTCACCTTGGCGATGTTGCGCACCTGGTCGGTCAGGTTGCCGGCCAGGAGGTTGACGTTGTCGGTCAGGTCTTTCCAGGTGCCGCTGACGCCCGGCACGCGCGCCTGGCCGCCCAGCTTCCCCTGCGTGCCGACCTCGCGCGCCACGCGCGTGACCTCGGCGGCGAAGCTGTTCAGCTGATCGACCATGGCGTTGATGGTGTTCTTCAGCTCGAGGATCTCGCCCTTGACGCTGACCGTGATCTTCTGCGACAGGTCGCCGTTGGCGACCGCCGTCGTCACCTTGGCGATGTTGCGCACCTGGTCGGTGAGGTTGCCGGCCAACAGGTTGACGTTGTCGGTGAGGTCTTTCCACGTGCCGCTGACGCCGCGCACGTCGGCCTGGCCGCCCAGCTTCCCCTCGGTGCCGACCTCGCGCGCCACGCGGGTGACCTCCGAGGCGAAGGCGCGCAGCTGGTCGACCATGGTGTTGACGGTGCTCTTGAGCTCGAGCACCTCGCCCTTGGCGTCGACGGTGATCTTCTTGGACAGGTCGCCGTTGGCGACCGCCGTCGTCACCTCGGCGATGTTACGGACCTGGGTGGTGAGGTTGTTGGCCAAGAGGTTGACGTTGTCGGTGAGATCCTTCCAGGTGCCGGCGACGCCGGGGACCTCGGCCTGCACGCCCAGCTTCCCCTCCACGCCGACGGTGCGGGCCACGCTGGTGACCTGCTCGGCGAAGATGCCCAGCGTCTTGGTCATGCCGTTCAGCGTGTCGGCCAGCGCCGCGATCTCCCCCTTGGCCTCGACGCCCACCAGCTTCTGCGACAGATCGCCGTTGGCGACGGCGGTCACCACCTTGACGATGCCGCGCACCTGCGCGGTCAAATTGGTGGCCATGAAGTTGACGTTGTCGGTGAGATCCTTCCAGACGCCGCTGACGCCCTTGACGTCGGCCTGACCGCCCAGCTTCCCCTCGGTGCCGACCTCGCGCGCCACGCGGGCGACCTCGGCCGAGAAGCTGTTGAGCTGATCGACCATGGTGTTGATGGTGCTCTTGAGCTCCAGCACCTCGCCCTTGGCGTCGACGGTGATCTTCTTCGACAGGTTGCCGCGGGCGACGGCGGTGGTCACCTCGGCGATGTTGCGCACCTGCGCGGTCAAGTTGTTGGCCAGCTGGTTCACGTTGTCGGTCAGATCGCGCCAGATGCCGGCGGCGGCGGGGACGGCGGCCTGGCCACCCAGCTTGCCGTCGGTGCCGACCTCCTTGGCCACGCGGGTGACCTCGGCGGCGAAAGACGAGAGCTGATCGACCATGCCGTTGACGGTCGTCCCGATGCGCAGGAACTCGCCCTTGACCGGCTGCCCCTCGATCTCCAGCGCCATCTTCTGGGTGAAGTCGCCGGCGGCGACGGCGCTGATGACGCGCGCGATCTCCGTGGTCGGCTGCACCAGATCGCCGATGAGCGCGTTGATGGCGCCGATGCTCTCCGCCCAACCGCCGCTGGTCTCGCCCAGCGAGGCCCGCTCGTTCATCCGGCCCTCGCGCCCGACCACGCGCTCGACGCGGACCGCCTGGGTCACGAACGCTTCGTTGAGGGTGACGACCGCGTTGAACTCGCGGGCGATCTCGCCCATCAGGCGATCGACCGCGGCGTTCGTCGTTTCCTCGGCGTCGGGACGATCGAGCTCGAAGGACAGCCGGGCAGAGAAGTCACCCCGCCGGGCGGCCCGCAGCGCGGTCAGGAGGCCGCGCAGCTGCTCGTCCAGCGAGAGGGCCTTGGTCCGCCCGTTCCGCTTGGGGCCGGCCGGCCCGCGCTGGCCGGCGGCGCGTGGCTTCCGCGAGGCGCCGGAGGGTGATGTTCGACCGTTGACCGGGCTGTGGGTATCTTCCATCGATGTCCCCTCGCGAACGGGTGCCACCTTGGCCGCCCCACGAGGCGGCCAACCTCTTCGTTCCAGGAAATGCCGAAGAAATCGGTGAAACTCCTAAGTAGTCATTCATCCGGACCGCGCAAGGGCAGACCTGGATCTTCGATCACCTTCTGAGGCCCCTTCCATGGACCGCCAGCCGCCCGCGCCCCTTTTCACGGTGCTGTGCGTCACGTTCCTGGGCTCGGTGGGGAGCGGGACGTTCTGGGCGGGGCTCTTCTTCGTCACGGCGAGTCGATACGGCTTCACGGCGTTCGCCAACCTAATTCTGGCCGCCGTGATGGGGGCGGTGTACGCGCTCTGCGCCCGGCTGGTTGGCCGCCTGACCCACGGCCGGGCTCCGCGCCGCCTGCTCTCGGCGACCCTGGCGATCTGGACCGGGGCCTCGGCGCTGCCGCTGCTCGCGCCGGGAAGCGTGGCCGCGCTCTGGACGGCCGCGCTCGCCGGATCGGCGGCGGCCGCCGCCGCGTTCCCGGTGGTCGAGAGCTACCTGACCGCCGGCCGGCACGGCGCCGAGATGCGCTCGGCGATCGGCAAGTTCAACCTGACCTGGACGCCGGCCACGGCCGTGCCGCTCCTGGTGCTCCCCCTGCTCGCACGCGCCTCGCCGCCGGGGAGCTTCGCGCTTTCGGCGGCGGCGACCGCGCTCGCCTGGTTGGCCGCGCAGGCGCTGCCGCCCCACCCGGCGCCGCACGAGCCCGAGGCGGCGCGCGCGGCCGTCGGTCCCGAGTACCCGGCCCTGCTGCAAGCGGCCTCCTGGTTGCTGCCGTTCAGCTACGTCGTCTCGGCCACGCTGGCGCCGGTGCTGCCGCAGCGGCTGGCCGCGGTCGGTGTGGGCGAGGCGAAGAGCCTGCTGGCGGCGAGCTGGATGGCGATGCGGTTCGTGGTCTTGCTGGTGATGTGGCGGAGCAACTTCTGGCACGGGCGGTGGGGGACGCTGGCGGCGGCCAGCGGCGCGCTGGGCGGCGGCCTGGCGCTGGTCCTCCTCGCTCATTCGGCGCCGGCGCTGATCGCCGGGCTGCTCGTCTACGGCGCCGGGATGGGTCTCACCTACTATGCGTCGCTCTACTACGCGATGACGATCGGGCGGGGCGCCGTCGACGCCGGCGGCAACTTCGAGGCGCTCATCGGCGTGGGCTACTTTCTGGGACCGTTCCTGGGGATCGCGGGCCAGCTGGCCGCCGGACCGGCGCGCGGCTCGGCGGCAACGGTGGGGCTGACCTGGATCCTGGCGGTGGCCGTGGCGCGCGGCGCCGTGCGCCCCTATCTCCGGGCCCGCAAAGCCCGCCAACGACGCTGAGTCGCCCGATTGAGGCTCCTCCACCCTGGTGCCTGGCCGGGCCCGCACTAGCTTCGATGCGAGGCGCGATGAGGCTCCGGGGACGGAAGGCGTGTCCGGCAGCGCGCGACGACGACGTCGGGGGAAGGGCTTGACCGACGTGCTCGTGATCGGTGCGGGCGTAGCAGGCCTGACTGCGGCCAGGGCGCTCGCGCGGCAGGGGCTCTCGGTCGCTGTCGTCGAGGCGCGCGACCGGACGGGCGGACGCGTGCTCACGATCCGCGACTTCTGCGGCCATCCCGTGGAAGGCGGCGCCGAGTTCGTTCACACCGCCGACGCCGAGACCTGGCCGGAGATCCACGCCGCCCGCCTCGCCGTGCGAAAATGCGCGCTCGCCAGCCGTGGCATGTTCAACCTCGGGGGTCGAACGCGCCGGCTCCCCTGGCTGCTCCTGCACCCCGGCGCCTGGTCGGCGTTCTGGGTTCTCCACCGCCTGGCCCGCGCGCGCCCTCCCGACATGTCCGCGCGCGACTTCATCGAGCGTCACGGCTACCGTGGTCGGGCGCGGGTGTGGGCGGAGATGGTCTTCACGGCGCATCTGCCGGGCGTCGCCGAGGAGATCGGGGTTCTCGGCCTGCTCGAGGATCAGATCCTTCGCCTGCACTTGGGATCCTTCCATCGCATCACCGACGGCTACGATCGTTTCGTCGACCACCTCGGGGGCGGTCTCGACGTCCGGCGCCGGTTTCCGGTGGCGACCGTGCGCTGGGCACCGGACGGTGTGACCGTGGTGGCGACCGACGGGCGAGCGCTCTCGGCCCGCGCCGCGATCGCCACGCTGCCGCTCGGCGTGCTCGCGTCGGGGGCCGTCGAATTCATACCGCCGCTGCCGGAGAGCAAACGGCGCGCGTTTTCGGAGCTGGTGATGGGTCCGGTCCTGAAGCTCCTCCTCCACTTCAGCGAGCCTTTCTGGCCGGCGTGGCTGGCGAACCTCGGCTGCGGCACCGGTCCGGTCACGGTCTACTGGCCGGCGTTCGACAGTGGTCAGCGCGCGCCCGCCGTGCTCACCGCCTATTGCACGGGCCCGCGCGCCACGCATCTCTCCGGCCGGCCGGAGGACGAGGCGGTCGCCATCGTGCTCGCGGATCTGGCGCGGCTGTTTCCGAAGGTGGATCCCGGCCGCCTGCTCCTTGGGCATCAGCGCATCGACTGGACGACGGACCCCTTCGCACGTGGCGGCTACACCTTCGCGCGTCCGGGCGGTCGGGGCGCTCGGGCCCGTCTCGCCGCCCCCGATACGGCGGCGCTGTTGTGGGCGGGTGCCGCCACGGCCACCTCGACGATCGCCGATACGGTGCAGGCGGCCTACGTGAGCGGCCTGCGCGCCGCGGAGGAGGTCCTGAGCTTCCTCGGCGAGGGACCGCCGGCTCCTGCCGGCAGGCCAGCGGCGCCACGAGACGAGCGGCGCCCGAGGTAGAAGGAACCAGATCCAGCTCTCGCCCCCGATCGACGCGGCGGCGCCCGGTCAGCCTGCGGCGCGGGCGGCAGATTCTTCGATCGCCCTCAACCAGTCGACGGCCAGCTCCTCGGCCCAATAGCGCGGCCGCCAGGGCCAGCGGCCGGCGACGAAACCGGTGTGGCCGCCCCAGGGCGTGATCTTGAAAGTGACGGCGGGCGACGCGGCGGCTCGGGCGCGCCGCGCGGACTCGCCCGGGCAGAACGGATCGTCCTCGCTGCTGAGGCAGAGGGTCGGCACCGTGATGCGCCCGAGATACGGCAACGAGCTGGAGCGCCGATAGTAGTCGTCGGCGCCGGCGAACCCGTGCATCGGGGCCGTGACCTGCTGGTCGAACTCGGCGAAGGTTCGCGCCGCCTGGATGCGTCCGGCATCGAGGTGCGAGGTCTCGCCGGGGAAGCGCGCCATCACGTCGAGCGCCTTCGGCTTGAGCCGCCGCAGGAAGTGGTAGGTGTAAAGGCGCCCCCCCGGCCGCTCCAGATGGCGCGACGCCGCCGCCAGATCGTAGGGGACCGAGAGGGTGGCGGCGCCGAGAATCGCGCTCGCCGCGCCCACCTCTGCCAGCCACTTGAGCAGCACGTTGCCGCCCAGCGAGAACCCGACCGCGTAGAGCGGCACCTCGGGCGCGCGGGCCGCGAGCGTGCGCACCACGAAATCGAGGTCGCCGGTCTCGCCCGAGTGATAGAGCCGGGGCCGACGGTTGGGGAGCCGCCGCGAGATCCGCGCCGGATCGCGCGCGCAGGAGCGAAAGTTGAGCACGGTGCAGCGCCAGCCGACCCGCGCCGCCTGCACCGCCAGCCCCTGCGCGTGCGGCGAGTGGGCGCTCCCCTCGAGACCATGCAAGATGAGGAGGCGTGGCGCGCCGGCCGGCCCGGTCCCGTGATCGAGGACCAGGTCGTCGTCGTCCTCGGTCGTCAGCACCTCGCGCTCGAACCGCACCGGGTGCCGCGAGCGCACCAGCCGCGCCCAGAGCGTCTGGCCGGTGGGCCCGCGCAGCCACCAGGGCCGGCCGGGCGCGTCGAGTTGGCCCATGCCCCCAATATATAGATGAGGCAGCGATTCCGGTCACTTCCGCTTGCGCCCGGGCCGCCCGCCCACTAGACCAAGGGGCCATGAGCTCATCCGGAGAGGCCCCGACCGCGGATGGCCGGAACGGGGAACCGGGAGGAGCCCCAGCGATCGATCCCGGATCCCGTTCCGGTGCCGGTTCCGCCGCGGCTCCGGCCAAGCCGAAGCGGAAGCCGAAGCCGATCATGCTCGTCATCCTGGGCGTGCTGGCGGTCGCTGGGGCGCTCTACTACCTGCACTCCCGGAACTACGAGGACACCGACGACGCCCAGGTCGACGGCAACATCAGCAACATCGGACCGCGCGTCACCGGGACGGTGACCGCCGTTCACGTCGTCGAGAACCAGACCGTCAAGGTCGGTGACGTCCTCTTGGAGATCGACCCCACCGATCTGGCGGTGGCGGTGGCGCAGGCCAAGGCGGCCGTCGCGCAGGCCGAGGCCCAGTTGCAGGCCGAGGACCCGACGGTCTCGATCACCCAGACCTCCAACGTCGCCGCGGTGGCCGGCGCCTCCTCGGAGCTCCTGTCGGCGACGGCGGGCCTCACCGGCGCGGAGAAGGACGTCGACCAGCTGACGGCCCGCTTGACCGAGGCGGAGGGGAACGCGCGCCTCGCCGACATCGAGCGGAAGCGCGGCGACGAGCTGTGGAAGGCGCAGGCGATCCCGCGGGCCGACCTCGATCGCCGCCTGACCACCGCCGAGACGGCGGCCGCGCAGGTCCAGGCCGCGCGGCAGGCGTTGGCCGGCGCGCGCGAGCGGGTCTCGGCGCAGAAGGCGCAGCTCGGCGCCACCAAGAGCCGCCTCACCGAGGTGAAGAAGAACGCGCCTCGCCAGGTCGAGACGCGCAAGGCCTCCGTGGAGTACCGGCAGGCGAACCTCGAGCTGGCCAAGGCGCAGCTCGCCCAAGCGCAGTTGAATTTCGGCTACGCCCAGGTACGCGCGCCGGTGGCCGGGATCGTGGCCAAGAAGGCGGTCAACGTGGGCGACCACGTGTCGCCGGGCCAGCTGCTGGTCGCCCTGGCGCAGGACGACAGGCTGTGGGTGACCGCCAATTTCCGCGAGACGCAGGTCGAGCGCATGAAGCCGGGGATGGTGGTCGACCTCCACGTCGACGCGCTGGGGAACAACCTGACCGGCAAGGTCGAGAGCATCGGCGGCGCCACCGGCTCGCGGCTCAGCGTGCTGCCGCCCGAGAACGCCTCGGGCAACTACGTGAAGGTCGTGCAGCGGATCCCGGTGCGCATCGCGATTGACCCCGGCCAGGCGGGCATCGATCGCCTCCGTCCCGGGATGTCGGTCGAGCCCAAGATCCGCGTGACGCAATGAGCGCGGCCGGTTCGGCGGCCGCGGCGCCCGCGCGGGCCGCCTACTTCGAGACCGGCTGGACCGGCGGCCACAACCCGTGGGCCATCGCGCTGGTCGTCACCATGGCGACCTTCATGGAGGTGCTCGACACCAGCATCGCCAACGTCTCGCTGCCGCACATCGCCGGCAACCTCTCGGTGAGCCAGGACGAGGGGACCTGGGTGCTCACCTCGTATCTGGTCTCCAACGCCGTCGTGCTCCCGATCAGCGGCTGGATCGCCTCCAAGATCGGCCGCAAGCGCTTCTACATGACCTGCGTGGTGGTGTTCACGGTCAGCTCGTTCCTGTGCGGCATCGCGCCGTCGCTGGGGGCGCTCATCTTCTTCCGCATCCTGCAGGGCCTCGGAGGCGGCGGGCTCGGCCCCAGCGAGCAGGCGATCCTGGCCGACACCTTCCCGCCCGCCAAGCGCGGGATGGCCTTCGCCGTCTACGGCATGGCGGTCGTGCTGGCGCCGGCCATCGGGCCGACGCTGGGCGGGTTCATCACCGACCACTTCACCTGGCGCTGGATCTTCTTCATCAACGTGCCGGTGGGGCTGGTCTCGCTGACGCTGACGCGGCGGCTGGTGTCGGATCCGCCGCACATCGTGGCGGCCAAGGGAAAAACGGGCGGCATCGACTACATCGGCCTCGGGCTCATCGCCGTCGGGCTCGGCTTCCTGGAGATCGTGCTCGACAAAGGACAGGAGGACGAATGGTTCGCCTCCTCGTTCATCCTGATGTCGACCATCATCGCCGCCGTCGCGCTGGTGTCGTTCGTGCTCTGGGAGCGCAAGCACCCGCACCCGGTCGTCGACGTCAGGATGTTCAAGAACCGCACCTTCGCCGTCTCCAACCTGATGATGTTGACGCTGGGGATGGCGCTGTTCGGCTCGACCGTGCTCTTGCCGCAGTACCTGCAGGTCTTCATGAACTACACCGCGCAACAGTCGGGGATGGCGCTGTCGCCCGGCGGCTTCGTGGTCATCCTGTTGCTGCCGTTCGTCGGCATGCTGGTCTCGCGGGTCGACAACCGCTACATGATCGGGTTCGGGTTCTTCGCGCTGTCGATGTCGCTCTTCTTCATGACCACCCGCATCTACAACGGCATCGACTTCCGGACCGCCGTCGAGCTGAGGGTCATCCAGTCGATCGGCCTGCCGTTTCTCTTCATCCCCATCAACACCTTGGTCTACGCCGGTGTTCCGCCGGAGAAGAACAACGCGGTGTCAGGGATCGTCAACCTCTCGCGCAACATGGGCGGCGACATCGGCATCGCCGCGGTCACCACGCTGATCGCGCGCCGCTCGCAGTTCCACCAGAATGTGCTCATCTCGCGCACGAGCAACTTCGACCCCTCCTTCAGCGCGCGTGTCGAGGGGATCGCCCGCAACTTCGAGCGCGCGGGCGCCTCGGCCGTGGACGCCGCCCACAAGGCGCTCCAGGTGGTCTACCTCCAGGTGCAGCAGCAGGCGGCCACGCTCGCGTTTCTCGACGCGATCAAGATGCTGGCCGTCGCCACCGGGCTCATGATCCCGCTCCTGTTCCTCACGCAGAAGGTCCGCGCCGGCGGCGGCGCGCCCGCGGGCGGTCACTAGCAAGCTCGTCCGCCGATTTCGGGCGCCTGAGCTCACGGTAACGGTTGACGCCTCGCCGGCGCGCGTGCGAATTGCAATGATGCGATGCCGGACGGAAGACGAGTCCGACAGGCGCTGCTCGTCGCGGGGGTGGTGCTGGGGGGATCGATCGGCTGCCTGCCCGCGGGCGGCCCGCCGACGGGGCAGCGCTGGCTCTCGGGACGCACGTTCGCGCTGCTCCAGTTCGCGCCCGACGCGGCCGGCGCGCCCGCCGCGGTTCTGCTGACCACGCCGAGCTCCGGCGAGCCCGCCTGGGGGGATCTCTACCTGGTGAACGATCCGGGTCCGTCCCGGCCCGCGTCGGCGGCGCCGACGCTCGCCCAAGGCGGAACGCTGCTGCTCTCCGGCCTTTCCGGGCCGGGAACCGACTGTGTCGCCACCGACTGCCGGCTGGCGCACGACGCCGCCGGACGGGTGCTCGCGACCCAGGTCACCGGCGGCCCCTTCGAGCTCTTCCGCCTCGATCCCACGACCTCGACGGCGCTGGACCTCGGCCGCGAGACCTCGTTCGCGGTGTCGCCTTCCGGAAGCCGACTACTCGTCGTGGATGGAGCGGGCGGAAGCGCAACCGTCTACGAAGCGGACGGCCAGCAAACCGTCCTGCCCGACGTCGGGTACGCGACGTTCGTGGGAGAGGATCTCTACGGCCTGGAAGCGAACGGTCCCTCGGACGATTCGCAGGCGCTGCAGAGGGTCCCGCCCGACGGCGCACCGCAAACGATCGCCTCCCCCGTGGCCGGGCTCCAGGCCGTCACGACGACCGACCAACCCTTCATCGTCCTTTCGTCGACCGACGCGGCCGGGAACTTTTCGTCGTCGCTGCTCGATCCCGCGACGCTGACGGAAACACCGTTGCCGGGAACCTATCAGGGGACGTCGTCGGACGGGCGCTGGTTGCAGCTCTGGACCCCCGCGGCGCAAACCGAGCTCTACGAGCGGACCAGCGGCGCCCTGCAACCGATCGAGGTCCCTCCGTACTCCTGGGTCGCCTGGCGGCCGCAGCACGACGAATGCTGGGTGGCGGCCATCTCCCCGGGCGGCGCGCCCGATGTCCAGATCTTCCAGGCCGGGGGTGGCGAAACGACGGCCGATGTGGCGGCCAATCCGATGCAATACGCCGCGGTGGCGGACAACCTCGGTGCCTCGTCCTTCACCGCCGACGGCCGGCACTGGTTCTCGGCCGTCTACGACCAGGCCAACCGCAGCCGCGTCTTCGTGGGGCCGGCGGACGATCCCACGGCGCCCACGTTTCCGGTGAATCCCGCCGGCACCGGGTCCGGCCAGTACTGGCTGCTCGCCGACGGGCGTCTCCTCGTCGAGGCGTTCGTCGACGATCCCGCGCGCAACGACATCTACCTCGTCGATCCGGACAGCGGCCAGGCGCGCGCGCTGGGAACCGGCGGACACGTCGTCACCATCGGCCCCAGCCGGGCCCTGGTGCTGCTCGACTGGGTCACCTCGGCCGGCAGCGGGGATCTCACGCTCATCGACTTCGCCACCGGCGCCACGACGCTGCTCGCGGAGAACGTCTCCACCGTCGCGCCGCAGACCCGCTACGACCCCGCCGATCTCTCGGTCGATCCGCTGGCGCCCGGGGCGGTGATCGCCTTCCAGGTGCACGACTTCATCGACTCTCCTTACGACGGGATCTGGGTCGCGACGCTGCCATGACCGGCCTCGCGCTGCTCCTGGCCGCGAGCCTCAGCTTCTCTCCCGCCGACGCCGGCGTCTCCGACGGAAGCGGCGCGTCCGACGCGGGCGCGGTCGCGGCCCCCGACGCGCACGACGCGCGACCACCGTCGGTCGACGCCGGCGCGCCGCCACCGGCGGCGACGCCCCCCCTCCCCGCGCCCGCGGCGCCGGCGCCTCACGCGCCCGTCGAAGGGCGAGTCTTCGAGAAAGGGACGCGCCGCCCGGTGGCCGGGGCGCTGGTGACGGTCGGCCAGGGCGAAGGGACCGAGACCGCCGCCGACGGTCGCTTCGCCGCCGACGTCCCCTGCGGGCTGCTCCCCGTCGCGGTGCAGGCGCCCGAGTTCGAACCGCTGCTGGCGGACCACGACTCCTGCGCCGATCCGTCGCCACTGCTGTTACGCCTGACGCGCAGACAGGGCGCTCCCACCTACCGGACGACCGTCCGCGCGCCCACCAGCCTGCCCAGCGTCAACGTGCAGGGGCCGGAGCTGGTCAAGACGCCCGGCGCGCTCGGCGATCCCTTCCGCGTCGTCGAATCCTTGCCGGGCGTGGCGTCGGTGCTGCTGCCGGCGCCGCTCTTCGTCGTGCGCGGCGCCAACCCCGGCAACACCGGGTTCTTCCTGGACGATCTGAAGGTTCCGGCGCTGTTTCACCTGGCGCTCGGCCCCTCGGTCATCCACCCCTACTTCTTCGACAGCATCGACTTCTATCCGGGCGGCTACCCGGCGCGCTACGGCCGCTACGTGGCGGGGATCGTCACCGGGCAGACCCGCGAGGCGCCCGCGGACATGGTGCACGCCAGCGTCGACGTCCGGCTGTTCGACGCCGGCGCGCTGGTGACCGGGCCGCTGCCGGGCGGCCACGGCTCCGTGGAGGCGGCGGCCCGCTACTCGTATACGGGCGAGGCCCTCTCCCTCTTCAGCAACGCCGTGCAGCTCCAGTACTGGGACTATCAGCTCCGCGCCGACAGGCGGTTTGGACCGCTGCACCTGACGCTGCTGGCCTTCGGCTCGAGCGACCTCCTGGCGTCGACCAAGCTGAACGCCGGGCAGACCGAGCTGTCCCTGCGCTTCAATCGCATCAGTCTGCGCGCCAGAGCGCCGGTCGCCGGCGGGTTCGTGACCGCCAGCGCGGCTCTCGGTACCGACCACACCCAGGCCCCGCTGGAGCAGCAGTATCCGCTCACGATCGATTCCCTCAGCGTGTTCCCGCGCCTCAGCTTCCGGCGGCCGATCGGCCCCACCGCGCTGGAGGTCGGGTTCGACGGCCAGCTCCAGCACTTCGACGCCCTCTCCGCCGTACAACGACCGATGGTGCTGGACCTGGCGCGGGCCCGCGACGCCAGCCTGCTGGCAGGCTACGCGTCGCTGGTCGTCAACGCCGGCGGGCGCTTGGTGCTGACCCCCGAGCTGCGCCTCGACAGCTATCGGGTGAGCGGCGTGGAGAAAGCCGACCTCGGCCCGCGGCTGAGCGCGCGCCTGGCGATCGGCGACCGCAGCTGGATCACCGCCGCGGGCGGGCGCTTCACGCAGGCGCCCAGCCTGCCGCTGCAGCTCCCGGGCGCGGAGAGCTTCGGCCTCGCGCTCTACGGGCTGCAGAGCTCGTGGCAGGGCTCTCTCGGCCTCGGCACCAAGCGCGCCCACGGCTTCGAGCTGGACGTGACCGGCTACCTGCAACGCTACGTGCTGACAGATCTGCGCGACCCTTCGATCAACGCGAACATCGTGAACATCGACCCGCTGGCCGACGACTTGCTGGTGCCCCGCGACGCGCTGTCGTACGGCCTGGAGGTTCTGATCCGC
Source organism: Polyangia bacterium (assembly GCA_035607055.1). Lineage (GTDB taxonomy): Bacteria > Myxococcota_A > Polyangia > Fen-1088 > Fen-1088 > JADGRB01. The sequence continues at coordinate 2,266 of DATNDC010000031.1, read as the reverse complement.
CGCGCGCAGACCGAGCGCCTCTACGGCTGGCTCTCCTACACCCTCTCCGAGAACTTGCGCGCCTTCGGCGGCGGCGTCATCGCCCCCTCCGACTGGGACCAGCGCCACATTCTCAACCTGGTCCTCGGATACCGGATCGGCCCCTACACCATCGGCGGGCGCGCGCACTTCAACACCGGCCGTCCGGTCCTGGTCGGCGACAACTTCGTCCGCCTCCCCCCCTACTACCAGATCGACTTGCGCGCCGATCGCCGCTACGTCTTCAAAGCGTGGTCCCTCGAGCTCTATGCCGAGCTGCTCAACGCCACGCTCAACACCGAGGTCATCAGCCTCAGCCCGGGCCCGGACGGACAGATCAGCCAGAACGGCTACCGGATCGTGCTGCCGTCGATCGGCTTGCACGCCGAGTTCTGAGGCGCGGCCCCGGGGATGGCATGCCGCCCGCCGTTGCGGTATAGGGACGGGCGATGCCCCGCATGGTGATGTGCCGAAAGCTCGGCAAGGAGCTCCCTGGACTGCCCTTCAAGCCGATCGAGGGGGAGCTGGGCGAGAAAATTTACAACGAGATCTCGCTCGACGCCTGGAAGTTGTGGCTCCAGGACTCGGTCAAGTACGTGAACACCTATCGCCTCGACCTCACCAGCAAGGAGGCGCAGGCCTTCATGCGCAAGCAGATGGCGGTCTACTTCGGGTTCGCCGAGGGGGATATGGCCGACACGGCCTGGGTCCCGCCCAAGCCGTAGTCGACGTCCTCAGGCGCGCGGCACCTTCCGCGGTCGGTCAGGCCGGCGGACTGCCTGGGAAAACATCGCGGGCCGCCACGGCCGGAACGGCGCTCGGCTGAAAACCCGCCGCTTTGCCCGGCGCTTCGGCCTTCTGCGCCACCCGAAGCTGACGCGCGCGCCAGATCGTGTAGAGCACGGGGATCACCTCCAGGGTGAGAAATGCGCTCGTTATCAGGCCGCCGAGCATGGGGGCGGCAACGCGCTTCATGACTTCGGCGCCCGCGCCGTCGCTCCAGAGCAGCGGCAAGAGGCCGACGGCCATGGTGGTGATGGTCATGACCTTGGGCCGTAGTCGCTGAACGGTACCTTCGGCGTGCGCCTCGATGATGTCCTCGCGCGTGCGGAGCCTCCCCTCGCGCACCCGGCGCTGGAAGGCTTCGTCGATGTAGACCACCATCACCACACCGGTTTGCATCGCCAGGCCGACCGTCGACAGCAGGCCGACCCAGACGGGCGCGGACATCGGATAGTGGAGCAGAAAGAGCGTCCAGAAGCTCCCCACCAGCGCGAAGGGCACCGAAATCAGCACGATGAGCGCTTCGGTGACGCTCTTGAACTGCAGGAAGAGAAGGGCGAACATCGAAAGAGCCACCAGAGGCGCGATCCACTTCAAGCGCTTTTGACCGGCCGCCATGAGCTCGTACTGCCCCGTCCATTCGATGCGCTCTCCGGGCTGAAGGCGGATCTCGCCGCGGCCGATGGCGCCGTTGAGATTCTCCCGCCCCGACTTCACGTAGCTCGCCACGTCGGTTCCCGAATCCAGATCGACGTAGACGTAGGCGACCATCTCGCCGTTCTCGGTCCGGATGGTGGCGGGCACCGTGTCGTAAACGGGATGCCCGATCAGCCCCAGAGGCACCACCTGGCCGGTCTTCGAGCGCACGGTGATCTCCCGCAGCAGATCGGCGTCGGCGGGCCTCATGCTCATGCCCGACACGATCCGAAGCCGATAGGGCTGCTGTCTATCGGGAGCGATGCCGGCAGTTCCGGCGTGGTGTCCGTGCTCGATGATGAATCGCTTGGGGCGGAAAGCGGTGCCGCCCTTCCCGTGCCAGAGGAGCTCGTTCACCTGCCCGCCGCTGATGACGAAATCAGCCGTGGACAGGGCGAGCGCAGGGTCGACGTGATGTTGCGCCACCGCCGCAGCGTCGAGCTCGAGCCTCAGCCGGGGCTCGCCACCGAGCGGTTCGAAGACCGCGCTTCGCGCGTGCGGCAACTGGGCCACCCACTTTTGCACCGCGGTGCCCACCGCTTCCAGGCGCTCCGGGCTGGCGGCGACGATTCGAATCCCGACCGGCGTCCGTACGCCTGCGGTCGACATCATGTCCATCCGCGCGCGAGCCGGCGCGCTCCAGGCGCTCGCCCAGCCCGGCGCGCGGGTGGCCCCATCGAGCTTCTCGACGAGCTCAGCCGTCGTCTCCTGCTTCATTTCGGGCCACAGAAGCCGGAGGACGCCTTTGAGCCCACGGGGTGCCCAGCTC
>DATNDC010000280.1:0-17710 GCA_035607055.1 Polyangia bacterium | reverse complement strand
ATAAACGACCTGCAGCCCGTAGTTGACGACGACGTCGCCGCGATCGACCCGCTCGCGCAGCGTCACCGGGCTGTCGATGCGCGTGATCGCCCCCATCACCTGGAGCACGTCGTCGTTCTGCGACAGGTCGTAGGGATAGCCGCTCGGATCAAGCCGCCCCAGCGACAGCTGCTGGGTGGTGTCCCCCTGGGCGCCCAGGTCCCAGGCAAATTTCAGCTGATGCCCGTAGATCGTGGTCATCGCCATGACCCGATCGACCGTCGTGCCGACGTCGCAGTCGGCGCAGCTGCCGTCATTGTAGAAGAGGCCCCGACCCCAGTTCCAGGGCATCCGGCCGAAGTAGATCGATCCGAACTCGGTGTCGATCTCGGCCCAGGCGCGCTTGGCGCGGATGCTGGAGGTGTAGCCGTTCTGCCCGACCTCGGGCGGGTCTTGTGTCTGCGAGAGGAACCCGGAGGGCGCCACGCCCGGTATCGTGGTGGGCGAGAGAGGCTGCCCCATCGCCATCGCCGGCGGCGTGTTGAAACCCTGGATGCCGGCCAGCGAGTCAGGGGTCGATCCCATGATGGTGTTGTCGAAGACGTCGATCTGCGCGTGGATGCGGACCTGGTCGCTCACGTTCAACGTCGGCTCGAGGCGGAACCGGAGGTTGGCGCCGCCCATGTTGCTGACGGGGCAGTTGGCGCCCGGGCTGCCGGCGATGGCCGGCGAGATCTTGACCGAGGTCGAGGCGGGCGACGGGCAGTCGAGCGGCAGCGGGAACGGGGGGAGCCCGTAGGTCGTCGTCCCGGGCACGATCGAACCGCTGGCGACGTTCGAGTACCCGAGGCCCAAAAAGAAATCGTGAATGTAGTCGTCGCGGAAGCGCAGATAGCCGTCGAGCTCGAAGATCTGCATCTTCCGCTTGTTCTGCTCGGGGTAGCTGGTGAGGGGCTCGAGGTCGGCGGGGTGGCTCTCCTCCGGCGCCTCCTCGGCCGGCCCCTCTTCCTTTTCGCCGCCCTGCTGCGGCGGGGGCTGCATGCCGCCGCCCGGCGATCCGAAGCCGCCGCCGCCGGGACCCATCTGCGCGCCGGCGGGGCGGGCGATGAGCGGCGTGAGCAAGAGGGCCGCGCTTGCCAGCGCCAGCCGCAGGCGACCGTTGTTGCCTTGGGCGAACGTCACGCCTCGGACCCCGCGCAGAGCTCGAACAGCACGCCGCCCGTGGAGGCCGGATGCAGGAACGCCACTTGATGGCCGCGCGCGCCCGGGCGCGGCGTCTCGTCGATCAGCCGGACGCCCGCCGCCTTGAGCGCGGACAGCGCCGCCGGCAGATCGTCGACCGCGAAGCAGACGTGGTGCAAGCCCGGCCCGCGCTTCGCCAGGAAACGTTCGAGCGCCGCGTTGCCGCGCGGCGCGCAAACCTCCAGCGCCGTCGCCGGGTCGCCCGACGCGCCCGGGTCCCCGGGGTAAAGAAAGGCGACGTCGGTTGCCTGCGAGGGAACGTGCTCGCGCGCGCCGGGGCGGAGGCCGAACAGCGCCTCCAGGCCGGCGGTGGCGGCGTCACGCTCGGCGACCGCGATGGCGACGTGATCGATGCGCTTGACCTTGATCATCTGTGGGCGAGGCGAGACTGGCGTAGAAGAGGGGGGAGGCGAAAAGGCCCGCACCATATATCAGCCCTGCGGAAGTTGGAAAGTGGATTGCGGGACCGCTGTCGATAAGATCCAGCGGATGCTTACGACCGCCCTGCCGGTTTTCCGGTTGCCCGTGGAGCGGCCGTGACGGCGTCGCGCCTGCCGCGCCTCGCCGGACAGCTCCTCTCCGTCGGATTCGACGGCACGACGGCGCCCGACTCGCTGCGGGGGCGCGTCGCCGCCTCCGAGATCGGCGGCGTCATGCTGTTTCGGCCCAACATCGCGGATCCCGGGCAGGTGGCCGCGCTGGTGGCGGCGCTGCGCGGGGCGGCGCCGGCCGACGCGCCGCTGCTCGTCTCGATCGATCAGGAGGGCGGGGTGGTGCAGCGGGTGCGGGCGCCGGCGACCGTCTGGCCGCCCATGCTGGCGGTCGGCGCCGCGGGCGATGCGGCGCGGACGACGGCGGTCGGTCGGGCGGTGGCAGAGGAGCTGGCGGCGCTCGGCATCGGCTGGGACTTCGCGCCCGTGCTCGACGTCCACACCAACCCGCAGAACCCGGTGATCGGAAACCGCGCCTTCGGAACGACGCCCGCGGCGGTGGCCACCCAGGCGCTGGCGTTCTGGCGGGGGCTGCGCGCCGCCGGCCTGGTCGGCTGCGGGAAGCACTTCCCCGGTCACGGCGACACGCGGGCCGACTCGCACCACGAGCTGCCGGTCGTGCCGCACGATCTGGATCGCCTGCGCCGCGTGGAGCTCGGGCCCTTCGCGGCCGCCGCGGCCGCCGGGATGGAGGCGCTCATGACCGCGCACGTCCTTTATCCCGCGCTCGATCCCGACCGGCCGGCGACGCTGTCGCGCCGGATCGCGACCGAGCTCCTGCGCGGCGAGCTCGGCTTCCGCGGCGTGCTGGTCTCCGACGATCTCGGCATGAAGGCGGTCGCCGAGCGCCATCCCATCGAGGAGCTGGCGGTGGGGGCGATCGAGGCCGGCTGCGATCATCTGCTGATCCGCGAGCCCGAGGCGCGGCAGGTCGCTGCCTTCGAGGCGATCGTGAAGGCCGCCGAGGCGCGCGCCGACTTCCGCGCCCGCGTCGAGGAGAGCGCCGCGCGCGTGGCGGCCCTCAAGGCGGCCTGCACCGTGGCGCTCCCGGCGCCGGCGGCCATGCTGCCGTCGCTGCTCGGCACGCCGGCGCACAAGGCGCTGGCGGGATCGTTCGCCGCCGCGCCCCCCTCCGGCGCGGCTGGCTCGCCCGTCGCCGACTAGGCTCGCCCCGGAGTTCCGCGTATTCTGGTGCCGATGGGCACGCGGAGCGCATGGTCAGCTTGCCTGTGGATCGGGATGTTCGCGGTCGGTTTCAGCTGCGGGAGCGGGAGCGGGGGCGGCGGCAGCGGCGGGGCGGGCGGCAACGCCGCGGGCGCCAGCGGCACCGGCGGAGCGCACGGCGGCACGGGCGGCCAGCATGGCGGCAGCGGCGGGAGTGGCGGCGCGGGCGTGGGCGGCCAAGCGGGAGGCGGTGGTGAGGCCGTGGGCGGTCAGCCCGGCGGCGGCGCGGGCGGTCTATCCGTCGGCGGTTACCCCGGCTCCGGTGGCGCGGCGGGCGCAGCCGGAAGCGCCGGTGGCGCGGCTGGAAGCGGCGGTGCCGGTGGGGCCGGGGCGGCGGGGGCGGCAGGCGCGGCGGGAGGCCACGCGGGCGGGGGGGCCGGAGGGAACGCCGGCAGCGGGGCGGGCGGCGTCGCGGGCGGCGCGGGCAGCTCCTCGAGCGGCACGGGCGGGGACGTTTCGCTTGGTGCAGACGGCGGCCTCGACGCGGCCGCCTGTCAGGGCACGAGCTTGGCGTTCACGCAGCGTGCGCCCACCGTCTTCATCCTGGTCGACCAGGGCGGACAGGAGTTCGACTCCGCGACCACCGGTACGTTCTTTCAGATCCGGACCGCCGTCGAAGCGGTTACGAGCGCGCTCGGTGCGGAGGTTCGATTCGGGTTCGGGTCGTACGTCGGCAGTCACGCCAGCGGCGCCTGTCAGCTCGACTTCAGCTCGGTGCCGACCGGCGCCAACAACGCGGCAGCGATCAAGGCCCTCTACGACACGCTGGGGCCTCTCCAACCTTACGGCACCAAGGCCGACAATCCCGCCGTGGAGGCCCTGCCGATGGTTCGTCAGGCGCTGGTCGCCGATACGGGCGGCGGGCCGCAATACCTGTTGCTGATCAACGACGGAATCACGGATTTCTGCGACGACGGAAACGCTGTTTGTCCGGCGGACGCGACGACCTTTCTCATCCAGAGCCTCTATCTCGGCACGCCCAGCATCGGGACGCTCGTCGTGGGGGTCCCGATCGGCGGGACGACCACCACGATGGATGCGGCGGTGCTCCAGAACTTCGCCAATGCGGGCGCCGGCCAGCCCAGTGTGGTCGCGGGCGCCACGGCCGACGACGTGTACGACGAGTGTGAAGGGATGACGAACGGAGGCGCCGAGTCCTGGCAGAGCCTCTACGTTTCGGCCGGGAAATCGGGGGTCACGCCGCTCGCGACGTACGCGTCGCAGGCGGGGACCGCGCCCCTCTACCTGGCGGCCAGCACCTCGGCGAGCGACATCGAAACCCAGATCGGCGCGGCGCTCTCCTCGATCAAGAGCTGCACGTTCGATCTGCAGCAGGTCCACATCGACCTCGCCAAGCTCGGTGAGGCGAGCGTTTCAATCAACGGGAACGCGGTCCCGCTCGACGCGACCAACGGCTGGCAGATGCCGTCGGGGACCAAGCTCGATCTCGAGGGGACGGCGTGCGCGACCTGGCGCGCCGGGAGCGCCCAGATCAAGTTCGACTTTCCCTGCGACTCCGTCCTCTCGAACTGATCTGACGCGCGGACCGGCAGCCGCCCGCGCGTCAGATCCGGACGCCGAGCGCCAGGCCCTCGCCCGTCGGCAGCGGCGTGGCCCGGAACTTCCCGCTGCCGGCCAGGGTCTGGTGGACCGCCTGCATGGCCCGGATGCTGGCGGCACGCTCGCCGGCCGGCGCCTCGGGGAGGTGGCCGAAGAGAAAGGCGTTGTCGAGCAGCACGATCCCGCCCGGGCGCAGGTTCTGGGCCGCCCAGTCGAGGTAGCGGGGATAGCCCTCCTTGTCGGCGTCGATGAAGACCAGATCGAACGGCCCGCGCCGCTCGAGCCGCGGCAGCACGTCGAGCGCCAAGCCGACGTGGACGCGGGCGCGCTCGGCGAACCCGGCGCGGCGGAAGCTCTCGCGCGCCACGTCGGCGTGGCGCGGCTCGCTGTCGATGGTGTCGAGCTCGCCGCCCTCGCCGAGGCCGCGCAGGATGGCGACGCCGGAGTAGCCGCCCAGCGTGCCGATCTCGACGGCGCGCCGGGCGCCGCTGGCACGCGCCAGCACCTCGAGGTGGCGCGCGTCGAGCGCGGCGACCTGGATGTCGGGCAGGCCGGCGGCGGTGCTGCGCGCGCGGATCTCCGCCAGGACCTCGTCCTCCGGCGCGTAGGTCTCGAGCAGCCACTCGGCGAGGCGCGCGTCGTCGTTGCCGAAGGTCTTGTTCATGCCTTGACCCTGCCGCGCTTGAATCGCAGGGTCAACAGCGACTCGAACAGCACGAGCGCGATCGCCACCACCCCGAGCGCGTGCCAGAGCTCGAGCCGGCGGCGCGGCGCCGGGCCGCCCGCCGCGGGCGCGGTGGCGCGGTCGGGGCGCTTGTCGTCGGGGAGGCGCGCCGGGTCTGACTCGCGCGGGTCGAGGTTGACGACGAAGGCCGCGTCGGGGCGCTCGCTGATCGTGCCGTCGCCGCGGGCCGCGCGCACGCGGTAGAACCCCGGCTCGTCGGTGTCGGCGAAGGTGAGCGTGCGGCGCGCGCGCGGATCGCCGGCGTGGGCCGGCGGCGTCAGCCAGCGCGACTCGCCCGAGGGGGCGACCACCTCCAGCCGGCGGTCGTCGGGCTCGAGCATGATCTCCCGCTTCTGCCCGACGGTGACCGCGGCCGCCGCCTCGCCCGAGGGGGCGCCCGCCAGGTAGCGGGCCGCCTCCTGCACGAGCGGCAGGAAGCCGGGCCGGATCGGCAGGTCGGTCCACTCGCGGTCGACCGTGGTGGTGAGCAACAGGACCCGCCCGCGCCCGACCTCGGCCTCGACGAGCGCGGGGGCGCCGCTCTCGTAGCGCAGCACGATCTGCCGCGCGGGCGCGTCGGGCAGCGGCGAGAGCAGCATGTACTCGAAGAAGCGCGCCGACGACAGCCCATCGCCGCGCGCGGGGAACGCCGAGAGGAGCGGGTGGCGGCGATCGATGGGCGCCAGCCGCTCGGCGGGGCGGAGGTCGACCGTCTCCCCCTCGGCGCGCGCGCCCGGCAGCGCGGCGGCGCTCCGTTTGAGGCCGAGCGGCTGCGGCAGCACGGCCTTCATCGACTGGTTCCAGCCGTCGGTGTCGACCTTGTCGCCGACCGAGATGAAGAGGCCGCCGCCCCGTTCGACGTAGCGGATCAGCGCCGCGGCCACCTCCGGCCTGGGGCGGTTCACGTTGCAGAGGAAGATGGCGCCGAAGGTGGAGAGATCGCGTCCCGCCAGATCGTCGGGGAGGGTGGTGGTGAGGGAGAACCCGCTGCCGCCCGCCCGCAGCGCCGCCTCGAGGAAGAACGTCTCGTCTTCCGTGCGTACGGTGCGCGGATCGCCGTCGACGATCAGGACCCGCAGCCCGCGCGAGGCCTCGACCAGGCAGGCGCGCCGATCGTCGAGGGGGAAGGCGTCCTTGTCGATCGACACCTCCGCCTCGTGCGCGCTGCCGCCCGCGGTGGTGAGGACGAAGCGCTTGCGCGCGCGGCCGTTCGCCGGGAGGTCGATGAAGCCGCGCGCCACCTCGGCGCCGTCGAGCGCCAGCGTGACGCCCAGGTTGTGGACGGGGTCGGGCGCGTCGTTGGCGATCTCGGCCACCACGCCGATCCCCTGCGCGCCCTCCTCGGGGGCCGGCTCGGCGGTCAGCGCCACCACGGCGCGGTTGGTCCAGGCGGCCCCCTCGCTGGCGTCGAGGAGGACGATCTGCGGCGCCCCTGCGCCGGCCGGCGGCGTCACGTCGTCCCAGCCTGCGGCCTGCAGATCGGTGGCCACGTAGATGAGCCTGTCGGCCCGGGTGGAGCTGGTGAGGATCTGCGTCGCCCGGCGCAGAGCGGCCCCGAAGTCGGCCCGCCGGGCCGAGCAGGGGACGGCGTCCAGCGCGGCGCGCACCCGCGCGCGATCGCTGGAGAGCTCGGCGATGGGGGCCGCGGACCCCTCGGAGGCGAGCACCAGCGCGATCTCCGAGTCGGGCGAGAGGTGCTCGATCACCGCCTGGGCCTTGGCGCGCGCCACGTCGAACGGCGTTCCCCCCTCGCTGCTGCGGGCGCGCCGGCGCATGCTGGCCGAGTCGTCGAGCACGACCACCGCGCTCTGCGAGCGCCCGGTCACCGCCGGCAGATCCGAGCGGACCTCGGCGAACGGGCGGGCGAAGGCCAGCGGCAGCGCCATCGCCAGCCCGGTGCGCGCGAGCAGCAGGAGCGCGTCGCGCAGCCGGCGTCGCGCCGAGACCTCGCGCTCGGCCCGCAGGAGGAGCTCCATCGCCGCGAAGCGGACCGGCCGCGCGCGCCGGCGCCCGATGCGGTGGATGAGCGCGGGCAGCACCGCGGCCAGCAGGCCGAGCAGGAGCGCGGGGGCGAGGAAGTGCACCGGCTCTACCTTCGCGCCCGCTGGCGCGCGAAGAGAAACGCGCGCAGGACGTCGGCCGGCGGATCGGCCGTGGTGGCGAACTGGTACTCGACACGCGCCTCGACGCAGGTCCGCCGCCAGCGCTCGCGCAGCGCCGCCGACTCGCGCTCGAACGAGGCGGCCAGATCGCGCGGGTCGACCAGCAGCCGCCGCCCGTCGTCGGGCTCCATCGCCTCGAAGTCGGTCACCTCGTCGAAGGGGAGCGCGACCTCGTCCGGGTCGAGGATCTGGAACAGCGCCACGTCGTGCCCGCGGGCGCGGAGCTGCCGCAACCGATCGGCCAAGTCGGCAGAAGCGTCCAGCAGGTCGGTGAAGACGACGATCAGGCTCCGGCGCTCGGCCAGCTCCGCGACGTGGGCCAGCGCGCGCCCCGGCTCGGTCCGCCCCGCCGGGTAGACGGCCTCCAGCGCGACCAGCAGATCGCGGATGTGGCCGCCCCGCGTGCGCGGCGGCAGGTACTGCCGCGTGCCGGCGTCGAACAACAGCAGGCCCGCCGGATCGCCCTGCTGCGCCAGCAGGTAACCGAGCGCGGCCGCCAGGTAGCTGGCGTAGGCGAGCTTGCTCGGCCCCCGGCGCCCGTAGCCCATGGAGGCCGAGGCGTCGAGCAAGAGGTAGGTGCGCATCTCGGTCTCGTCCTCGAAGCGCTTCAGGTAGTAGCGGTCGATCCGCCCCACCGCCTTCCAGTCGATGCGCCGGATGTCGTCGCCGGGGGCGTACTCCTTGTGCTCGGAGAACTCGATCGACGCCCCCGCGTGCGGGTTCTGGTGCAACCCGGCGAAGGCCCCCTCGACGATCACGCGCGCGCGCACGCTCATCGATTCGAGCCGCGCGATGTCCTGCGGATCGAGCGCCAGCGTCGGCATCGTGCTCAGCCCGGCGTGACCGCCTCGATCAGCCGTTCGACAAGCTTGTGGGCCGTCAGCCCGTCCGCCTCGGCGTGGAAATTGGGGAGCACGCGGTGGACCAGCACCGGCGCCGCCAGCGCGCGGACGTCTTCGATCGACGCCGCGTAGCGCCCGTTGAGGATGGCGCGCGCCTTGGCCGCCAGCACCAGGTACTGCGAGGCGCGCGGCCCGGCCCCCCAGGAGACGTACTTCTTGATCAGCTCGGGCGCCCCCGCCTCGGTCGGGCGGCTGGCGCGGCAGAGGGCGACGGCGTGCGCGACCACGTGCGGCGCGGCGGGCACGCGCAGCACCACCTCCTGCAGCTCGAGGATGCGCTCGGGCGAGAGCACCTTGCGCAGCTGCGGCCGGTAGGCGGTCGTCATCTGGTTGACGATCTGGACCTCCTCCTCGGCCGAGGGGTAACCCACGTCGATCTGGAACATGAAGCGATCGAGCTGCGCCTCCGGAAGGGGGTAGGTCCCCTCCTGCTCGATCGGGTTTTGGGTGGCGAAGACCAGAAACGGCAGCGGCAGCGGGTAGGTCTGCCCGCCCGCCGAGACCCGGTACTCCTGCATCGACTGCAGCAACGCCGCCTGGGTCTTGGGAGGCGTGCGGTTCACCTCGTCGGCCAGCACGACGTGCGCGAAGATGGGGCCGCGCACGAACCGGAAGACGCGGCGGCCGGTGGCGCGGTCCTCCTCCAGCACGTCGGTGCCGGTGATGTCGGCGGGCATCAGATCGGGCGTGAACTGGATCCGCCCGAACGACAGCGCCAGCGCGTCCGACAGCGTCTGGATGAGCAAGGTCTTGGCCAGCCCCGGCACCCCCACGAACAGGCAATGTCCCCGGGCGAACAGCGCCACCAGCAGGTGATCGATCACCTGCTCCTGTCCCACGATCCGCTTGCCGATCTCGGCCACCAGGGCCCGGCGCGCGGCCGCCACCTCGCGGACGGCCTCGAGATCACGGGCGGCGTCGGAGATGGGCGGCGGTGTGGCGGCCGGATCGAAGGACATCGGGCGGCCAGAATGCCATGCGCGGCGGGGAGTTGCCATTGCTGGCGGGCGGAACGGGCCGGGGGGCACGGGCCGGCCATCGTCACTCAAACGAACAGCCGGGGCGGTGATCGCCGGATTTCTTACCCCGCGCTGCGGCGGCAGGGGCGCAGCGCTCGGCCGTCGGGACGGCATCGTCATTGCTATGCCCAGGGTGAACTCTCGCCGCGAGCGAGAAAGGAGCCGAACGTGAAGCTGCTTTTGGTGGACTCTTCGACGATTTTCCGGATGGGGCTGCGGGCCGTGCTGGCCGAGACGCCGGGCGCCGGCGATCTGACGGTGGTCGGCGAGTGCGCCGACGGCGCGACGGCCTGCCGGCTGGCTGCCGACGTCATGCCCGACGTGGTCGTGTCCGGTCTCCATCTCGCCGACCAGAACGCCATCGCGCTGGTGCGCGAGCTGGGCCGCGCCGTCCCTTCGGCCCGCGTGCTCATCCTGGCGCCGCACGGGCCGGAGGCGATCGTGCACCAGGCGCTGGGGGCCGGGGCTGGAGGCTACGCACTTCGGGGGCAGTCGCCGGCCGAGGTGGTGGCGGCGATCCGGAGCGTGGGCCTCGGCGAGCTGGTCCTCCCGCAGGGCATCTCGGCGCCGCCGCCGCGGGCGGTGGGCGCGCGCCCCGACAAGAACGGCAGCGCGCACGCGATCGAGCGGCTCTCGCAGCGCGAGCGCCAGATCTTCGACATGGTCGTCTGGGGGAGCTCGAACAAGCAGATCGCCGGCCGCCTCGGCATCAGCATCAAGACCGTCGAGACCCACCGCGGCCACATCAACGGCAAGCTGCGCGTCCACACCAGCGCCGACATCGTCCGCCTGGCCTCGCTGTGGGGGATGCTGCTGGTGGCGCCCAGCCACGCGCCCGCCGCCACCAACGGGACCACGCTGCCGCAATAGGAACTCGATCGCGTCGAGCGCAGGCGAGCTTTGCTCGCCGGAGCTCATCGCGGGGGGGGCGGGACCCTTCCAGGGTCCCGATCTAATCACCGGCTAATCCTCGCCGCTGCCGACCTTCTTGGCCAGCGTCTGGCGGGTGATGCCGAGGTGCTGGGCGGCGAGCGTCCGGTTGCCGCCGCAGATGTCCAGCACGCGGCGGATGTGGCCGAGCTCCACCTCTTCCAGTGTCGGGATGGCGGCCGAGGTGCCGTCGCCTGCCGGCTGGGTGACGGTCGGCGCGGCCAGCGCCGCCGCCAGCAGCTCGGCGGGGAGGTGCGCCGGTTTGAGCTCGGTGTCGTCGTGCAGGAGCGCCGCGCGGGCGATGACCGCCCGCAGCTCGCGGACGTTTCCGGGCCAGCGGTAGCGTTCGAGCAGGCCGGCGGTCTCGGGGGCGATCCCCTGGAACCGGCGGCCGAACTCGCGCGACGACTCGGCCAGGAAGTGCTCGGCCAACACGCGGACGTCGGGGAGGCGCTCGCGCAGCGGTGGCAGGTGCACGGTGATGGCGTTGATCCGATAGAAGAGGTCCTCGCGGAAACCGTGGCCGGCGACCGCGGCCCCGAGGTCGCGGTTGGTGGCGGCGACGACGCGCGCGTCGACCCGGCGCACCGCCGTGGCCCCCACGCGACGGAAGGTCCGCTGCTCGAGGAAGGTGAGCAGCTTGGCCTGGGCGCCGGGCCCGAGGTCGCCGATCTCGTCGAGGAACAGCGTCCCGCCGTCGGCGATCTCCACCAGCCCCAGCTTGCGCTCGCGCGCGTCGGAGAAGGCGCCGCGCTCGTGGCCGAAGAGCTCGCTTTCGACCAGGTTCTCGGGGATGGCCGAGCAGTTGAGCTCGACGAACGGCCCGGAGGCGCGCGGCGACCCTTCGTGCAGCATGCGGGCGATGGCTTGCTTGCCGGTGCCGCTCTCGCCGGTCACCAGCACCAGCGGGACGGGGCTGCGCGAGATCACCTCCACCTCGCCGAGCAGCTTGGCCATCCGGGGCGAGGCGTGCACGAACGCCGCGCCGCCGCTGCGGCGCCGGTCCTGCGCGGCCAGGTAGGCCACCCGCTGCTCGAGGCGGCTGGTGCGGACCGCGTTGCGCACGGCGGCCACGATCTCCTCCAGCTCGAACGGCTTCTTGATGAAGTCGTAGCCCCCGAGCTTCATGGCGGTGACCGCGCTCTCGATCGAGCCGTGCGCGGAGATCAGGATGACCTTGGTGTCCGGCATCTCCTGCTTCATCTTCCGCAAGAGATCCAGCCCGTCGGCGTCGCCCAACACGAGATCGAGCAGCACGACGTCCGGGCGCGTCTCCTGGAACCGCGCCCAGGCCTCGGTCCCCGAGGCCGCCACGGTCACGTCGAACCCCTCCTCGGCCAAGAGCGACCGGATCGACTGCCGAATCAGAGCTTCATCGTCCGCAATCAATACACTCGCGCTCATCGCACCACCGGGATCTGGAGCTCGAACACGGCGCCGGGGCCGTCGGGGCGGTTGCTGGCGACGATGCGGCCGCCGTGCTCGAGCAGGATGTTCTGGCTCACCGCCAGCCCCAGGCCGTGCCCCTCGGGCTTGGTGGTGAAGAACGGCTTGAACAGCTCGCGCTCGCGATCGGGGGGGATGCCGGCGCCGCGATCGCGCACCCGGACGGCGATCTCGTCACGCCCCAGGCTGATCGCGCGCGCCGCCTCGACCTCGATCGGGGCGCCGTCGGCGGGGGAGGCCTCGGCGGCGTTGACGATCAGGTTGACCAGCGCCTGCGTCACCAGCTGCGGGTCGACCTCCAGCGGCGGCAGCTCGGGCTCCTCGCGCCGCTCGACGCGCGTCTTGTGGCGGGCCAGCGCGGGCGCGGCTGCCTCCAGCGCCGCGTCGACCAGGCTGCCGACGGTGGCCAGCTCGAACCGCGGCGCCAGCGGACGGGCGTAGTTCATGAGGCGCCGCACCAGGCTCTCGACGCGCGTGATCTCGCGATCGAGCGCGCGGGCCGTTTCGACCACCGGACCGCCGCCCGGCGCCGCCGTCCCCTGGCGCTCGAGGAGCTGCGTCGCCGCCTTCATCCCCGCCAGCGGGTTCAGGACCTCGTGCGCCAGCTTGGCGGCGAGCTCCCCGACCGCCGACAGCTTCTCGCTCTGCACGAGGCGCCGCCGGTGCTCGAACAGCGCCGCGTCGGTCTCTTCCAATTTCTCGATGATGGCGCTCACCTGGTCGCCCAGCGTCTCCAGGCCGGCGCGCCCGGGCACGAGGTGGATGCGGGTCCTCTCGGCGGCTGACTCGACCTGCACCTCGAGCTCGGTGATCGGCTTGGTGATTCGCCGGGCCCACAGGAAGCCGACCAGCAGGCTGGCCACCGCGCCGGCGACGCTGGTGGCCACCAGGACGTCGGCCAGGCGCCGCACCGACTGCTCGGCCGCCGCCAGCGTCCCCTCGGCATCGGCGCGGGCCGCGCGTCCGAAATCGGCGAAGAGGTCGCGCAGCCGCTGCGCCTGGGCGTGGTTCTGCAGCAGGCGCGCCTTCGCCTCCGCCGGTTGGCCGGCGTCATAGAGGGCGACGGCCTCGCGCCGCGCGTGGTCGTAGGCGACGTATTCGGTCTGGATCTGGTCCAATAGCCGCTCGGGGTCGGGCCCGCCCACCTTGCCGTGCATGCGCCGCAGCCACGATTCGAAGGCGGGGCGGTTGCTCTCCAGCTCGGCCAGCCACTCGCGGTTGCCGGTCAGGAGGTACTCGGCCACGAACCCCTTCTGATAGAGGAAGGCGCTCATCGCCGCCGTGTCGTCGATGAGCGCCAGCTGCCGGCTGACCGCGATGCGGGCCACCGCCGAGGCGTTCCCCAGCGAGAAGAGGCCGACCGCGCAGACGACGCCGACGGCGAGGGCCGTTCCCAGCGAGGCGAGCGCCAGCCGGGCCGACAGCGCCGCGGAGCGCGATCTGCGCATACCGCGCAGTCTAGCGCACGATCAGATCGTCGCGGCGATTCTTGGCGTGCGCGTCGTCGTCGTGGCCGGGGTACTTGGGCCGCTCCGAGCCGTAGCTGACCGTCTTCACCTTGACGTTCGGCACGCCCAGATGGACGAGGTAGGTCTTGGCGGCCTTGGCCCGCTCTTCACCGAGCGCCATGTTGTATTCGGTGGTCCCGAGCTCGTCGCAGTTGCCGTCGATCTCCAGCCGCGCGTTGTGCGCGCCCCTCACCTGGTCGGCGATCTTCTGCAGCGTCCCGTGGGCGTCCGAGCGGAGCGTGTAGGAGTCGAAGTCGAAGTAGATGGCCGGCTCGACCGTGTCCTGCGGCGGGGCAGGGGCCTCGGCCGGCGGATCGGGCGGCGGCTGCCGCGGCTCGACCCGCGCCGCGACCGGCGCCGACGCATGCGCCGGCGGCGCCTTCTGCTCGTGCGAGCAGCCGAACGCGCCGAACCCGAAGAGACTCAACACGACCGCCAGTGGATGGAACGAAGACGATGCCGAATTCATCACGAACCTCCCGAGATGTGAAAACCGTCAGACCGGTGAGACCGCCGAAACCTCTACGAAGGACCAGAACTGACTCCGCAACATTTGCAGCCGATCGAACGACTCCTGCCCGTTGATCGAGACCAGGTACTGCAGCTTGGAGAGGAGCGTGGCCGGCTCGCTCCGGGTGAGGAGCGAGCTCGAGGGTTGCACCACGGGGCGCGCTTGTTCCCCTTCCCACACGACGTGGCCGACGACGATGAAGTCACCGCCGGTTTTCTGTCGGGGGTGGAACCGAGCCTCCAGCACACGCAAGGTGACCTTTGGGAAGTGCAAGGGGTATGCCCCCAGAGGGCCGCTCCGCCTGCGGTGGGGCCCGCGCGGCGCGGTTAAAGGAGTGAGCAGGGCGAGGGGGGACCGGCGGATTCGTTGACGCTGCGACGGTCGCGCGACTCGTGATATGGATGGCCCCGGGAGGTCGTCCAATGCAGCGCGTGCGTCATTTCTTGCTGGTGGGACTTTTGGCGACGTCGGCGTTTGGTGTGCTCAGCCTGGCGCCCCGGGCGGCGGTCGCCGCCGGCCGGATCGTGGTGAGCGACGCCGAGTTCGGCTCCTACGCGTCCGAAAAAGAGATGAGCGCCGCGCTCAAAAAGCAGGGGAAGACGACGTTCCAGGGAGGCGGCAGCTGGAACCTCAACATGATGATCTTCCTCGGCAGCGCCCCCGGCGGAAACAAGATCAACATCGTTTACTACGACCTGAGCAAGCACCCGCCCGACCAGGTCAACTTCACCGAGGTGGGTGTGAAGCCGGATCAGAAGATCGTTCAGCTCAACGGGCAGGCCATCTCGTCGGACATGGGCTTCGTCAAGGGGCACAAGTACGAGGTCCGGGCCACGCGGGTGATCGGCGGTAAGGAAAAGGTCTACGCCAAGACCACGATCACCTTGAAGTGAACGCGCCCGCGCGCGCGCTCGCGGTCTTCCTGCTGGCCGCGGTGACAGGCGCGAGCTGTCTGCGCGCCCCGCGGCTCGGGACGCCGGACGACGACGCCCCCTTCCGCGATCCGCGCCGCCCGGCCGCCGAGCGGGCCGCCGATCTGGTGCGGCGGCTGGGTCGCGCCGAAAAGGTCGCCCAGCTCATGACGAGCGCGCCGGCCATCCCGCGGCTCGGCGTGCCGGCCTACGACTGGTGGAATGAGGCGCTGCACGGCGTGGCGCGCGCCGGGCGGGCCACCGTCTTCCCCCAGGCGATCGGCCTGGCCGCCACGTTCGACGAGCCGCTCATGCGCCGGGTGGCCACGGCCATCTCCGACGAGGCGCGCGCGAAGTACAACCTGGCCCAGGCGCGCGGCGAGCGCGGCCGCTACCAGGGGCTGACCTTCTTCTCGCCCAACCTCAACATCTTCCGCGACCCGCGCTGGGGGCGCGGGCAGGAGACGTTCGGCGAGGATCCACTGCTGACGGCGCGGATGGGCGTCGCGTTCATCGACGGGATGCAGGGGGGCGACCCGCGCTGGCTGAAGACGCTCGCCACCGCCAAGCACTTCGCGGTGCACAGCGGCCCCGAGGCGACCCGGCACGTGTTCGACGCGCGTCCGAGCGCGCACGATCTGACCGACACCTACCTGCCGCAGTTCGAGGCCGCGGTGCGCGAGGGGCGCGTCGGCTCGGTGATGGCCGCCTACAACCGCGTCGACGGCCAGGCCGCGGCGGCGAGCCGCCCGCTGCTCGAGGAGACGCTGCGCCAGGCCTGGGGGTTCACGGGCTACGTGGTCGGCGACTGCGGCGCGGTCAGCGACATCTTCGCCACCCACCACCTGGCGGCGACGCCGGCGGCGGCCGCGGCGGCGGCGCTGCGGGCCGGGACCGACCTCGACTGCGGCAGCGCCTACGCGGCGCTGGGGCCGGCGCTGGCCGAGGGGCTGGTGACGGAGGCGGATCTCGATCGGGCGCTCGTGCGTCTCTTCACCGCGCGCTTCCGGCTGGGGATGCTCGACCCGGGCGTGGCGACGCCCTGGTCGCGTCTCGGCGCCGAGACGATCGACACGCCGGCGCACCGGGCCCTGGCGCGCCAGGCGGCGGCGGAGTCGGTGGTGCTGCTCGAGAACCGCGACGGCGCGCTGCCGCTCGGCGCGACGGCGCGGCGGATCCTGGTGGTCGGCCCCACCGCCGACGACGAGGAGGCGCTGCTCGCCAACTACCACGGCACGCCGTCGCACGCGATCACGCTGCTGGCGGGGATCCGCGCGGCGGCGCGGGCGCGCGGCGCGACGGTCCGCTACGCGCGCGGCGCGACGCTGGCCGGGCCCGGCCGCTCCAGCGCGCAGCTGCGCGAGGCGGTGGCGGCCGCGCGCCGAAGCGACGTGGTGATCGCCGTGCTGGGGCTCGACCCGCGGCTCGAGGGCGAGGAGGGGGACAGCGCGCTCAACCCGAGCGGCGACCGGCGCGACCTCGGCCTGCCCGGCTCACAGGAGAAGCTGCTCGAGGCGCTGGTCGCCACCGGCAAGCCGGTGATCGTCGTGCTGACCGGCGGCGGCGCGCTGGCCGTCCCCTTCGCCGCCGCGCACACCGCCGCGCTGCTCGACGCCTGGTACCCCGGCGAGGCGGGGGGCGACGCCGTCGCCGACGTCCTCTTCGGCGCGGTCAATCCGGCGGGCCGCCTCCCCGTCACCTTCTATCGTTCGACCGCCGACCTGCCTCCGTTCGCCGACTACGCCATGCAGGGGCGGACCTACCGCTACCTGACGCGCCCGCCACTCTACCGGTTCGGCGACGGCCTCTCGTACACGACGTTCCGCTACGCCAACCTGGCCGTGGCGAAAGACCTCAAGACGATCTCCGTCGAGGTCCAGAACACGGGCGTCCGTGCCGGCGACGAGGTGGTCGAGGTCTACCTCCTGCCGCACGAGGCGCCGCCGTACGCGCCCCGCCGCTGGCTGGCCGCCTTCGCGCGCCTGCCGCTCGGGGCCGGAGAGCAGCGCACCGTCTCGCTGGACCTCCCGCGGGAGGCGCTGACGCTCGTCGACGAGCGTGGCGTGCGCCGTCCACTGGCGGGGCTGGTCGACGTGGCCGTCGGAGGCGTGGCGCCTGCGGACGACGGCCGGTACGTCGACGGCGCCCGAGGCCTCACGGCCTCGGTGCGCTTGCCGAACTAACGACTACCGGAAGAAGTAGGTGAAGCCGAAGCCGGTCGCTGCGCCTGCCGTCGCCGCGCTACTCGTTGTCTGTCCACCGATCGTGAGCGTCGTCGGGGCCATGTTGTCCCCGGTGGTGATTGCGATGCCGACCCGGCCGTTGAGGGCGAAGTTCGGCGAGAGGAAGATCCGTGCCTCCGCGCCCGGCTCGATCGCGAATCCGGTCGATGAGGTGCCGCCGACGAAAGAGCTGTAGATGAGGCCGACGCCGCCACCGATGGAGAAGTCGGCGTTCGACCCGCGCGCCAGGTGATACCAGCCGGCCACCCCGAACGTGAAATCCGAGCTCGAGCCACCATTGTTGGCCCTGGAGACGTGGTCGTAACCGAGCATGGCCTCGACGTGAAACATCGACGTGTCGTAGACAAATTCGCCGCCGGTCAATCCGGAGAGGAACTGCTCGGCGCCGATGCCGATGGCGCCGCCGCCCATCGAGCTACCGGAGGGGGGCGGAGCGGTCATGGGGGCGGAGGAGGGCGGGGGCTGGTTGGCGTCTTGGGCCAGAGCGGGAGCGGCGGCCGAGCAGACGATCAGGCCACCCAGCAACGATGGAACGAGCAGGGTCTTTTTCATGAGGGCACCTCGTTGTTCATGGATGTCCGGACATCACGCGGACGCCGGCCTGGCCAGTATCGCCCTCTGGTCGAGGTCGTCAAAAAATCGCTGCGCTGGCCGTTACTCGCCGGCGAGGTCTTTGCAGAGGCCGCGCTCGCGTGCGACGGCGTCGGCGCCCGGGCGGTCGGTGCCCGACAGCTTCTCGTAGGCGGTGGCCAGCGCACAGTGGACGCGCGGATCGAACGGGTTCGTCGCCAGCGACGCGCGCAGCGCGCCGACCGCGCCCGGCGCGTCGCCGAGCGCCAGCTTCGCCTCGCCGGCGAT
>DATNDC010000235.1:0-21441 GCA_035607055.1 Polyangia bacterium | reverse complement strand
TTCGGGCGAGCACCTTCACCGCGTCGCCGCCGGCGGGGGTTGGCTTGGCCATCGCGCGCAAGACTACAATGCGGCCCGGGCGATGACGATTGGCAGCGCGTTTGCTCGATCCGGGGGACGATGGCTCGGCCCGGATCGCCGCCTCACCCACTTCGGAAACTCAGCGCGGCTGCGGCTCACGGCCTACGCGACGGCCACGGCGCAGGTCGTCCACTGGGACAGCATCCTCGTCACCGGCGGGCCCGGCGAGCTGGACGCGGCGATCCAGCGTCTCGTCCAGGCGATGCAGACCGGCAAGCCGGCGCGCGAGAGCGCCGAGCTGGACACGGTGACCGAGAAGGAGTCGTTCAGTCTCGCGCGGCGCGAAGCGAACAAGACGTTCTGCGTCCGCCTCACCGAGCTCCCTCGAATATCAGAGTGATCAACCGTCGAAAAAGCCCTTGGATCGCTGTCCCTTCTGCTCCAACTCCGAGACGGAAGAAAAACGGGCCCCCTTACTTTTCTCTTGCGGGGTCGTTCCATATCAGGAGGGCGTTGCCGTAAGGCAACGGTGAGCGAAGCGAACGATCGACATTGGTCCGACGAGGTGCCCGGAGGCGGACTAGACCGCGCGGGCCAGGGCGAGGGCCTGCACGCGGGCGGCGCCGGCGCGCAGGAGGGCGTCGGCACATTCGCTGAACGTCGCGCCGGTGGTGTAGACGTCGTCGACGAGCAGGACGCGGCGCCCGCGGACGCGCGCGGTGTCGCTGACGACGAAGGCGCCGGCGACCTCACGGAAGCGGGCGGCGGGGCCGGCGTGGCCCAGCTCGCGCGTGGCGCGAGCACGGTGGAGGAGATGGCGCTCGAGGCGCGGCAGGCCGCTCGGGGGCACCAGCGCCGGCGCGCGCGAAAGGCCGATCAAGGCCCAGCGGGCGAGCTCGAGCGCTTGGTTGAAGCCCCGCGCGCGCAGCTTGTGGACGTGCAGCGGGACGGCGACCACGGCGTCGGTGCGCCCGAGGCCACCCGCGGCGAGCGCCGCGGCCATGGGCGGCGCGAGCAGGCGCGCCAGGCGTCGCGCCAGGTGGCGGCGGCCGCCGTGCTTCATCCGCACCAGCGCCTCGGCGAGCGCCTCGCCGTACTCGAAGCCGGCCGTGGCACCGGCGAAGGGGAGCGGGACCCGCCGGCAGGTGGCGCAGCGCGGGTGGGCGTCGAGCAAGGCGAACAGATCGAGCATCGGCAGCGCGCAGCCCGAGCAGGCGCCCACGAGCGGGTTCACCGACAGGTTGCATGCCGCGCAGAACAGCGCCGCCTCGGGGATCGGCCGATCGCACGCGGCGCAGCCCGCCGGCCAGAGCGTCTCCAGCGACGCCGCGAGCAGGCGCGAGGGCAAGAACGGCATGCGCCCCTTATCGGGGCGCCGTCCTCAGCGGTTGCTCGTCAGCGCGCGCAGCTCAGCTGTTGTCCGGCGCGTAGAGGCCGCGGCGCAGGTAGGTCGGCTTGTCGAACTCCGACTCCTCGACGCCCAGCTCGTCGGCCGGGCGCTGCGCGGGGACCTGACCGGAGGCGCGGCGCTGCAGCGGCGCCGACGTCGTCTGCGGGCGGATGATCGGGCGCTCCGGCGGCGTCCACTCGGAGCCGCCCTGCGGGGCCGGTGCCGCGGCCGGGATCTGCTCCATGTTGAGGTAGAAGTCGTCGGTGTTGATCGTCTCGCTGGCGGGCGCCGCGTAGCCGCCGCGGTTGGTCGGCGTCTGCGCCTGCGGCCAGGGGGCCGCGGCCATCGCCGGGACGGTGGCGGCCTGCGCCGCCGATTGCATCGGCAGCGCCATCTGGCCCTCGCGGCCGCGCGTCGGGCCCCGCCCCGGGCTGGGCGCGGGGTGATCCTGGACGTGCGACTGGAAGCCGGTGGCGATGACCGTGATGCGCACCTGGTCGCCCGCGTTCGCGTCGATGACCGAGCCGAAGATGATGTTGGCGTCGGGGTCGGCCGCCTCGGCGATCAGGCTGCAGGCCTCGTTCATCTCCGCCAGCGTCAGGTCGGGGCCGCCCGTGATGTTGAGCAGGATGCCGGTGGCGCCGTTGATCGACACGTCCTCGAGCAGCGGGGAGCTGATCGCCTGCTGCGCCGCCTCGATGGCGCGCTTGTCGCCGTGGCCGATGCCGGTCCCCATGAGCGCGCGGCCCATGCCGGTCATGATGGTGCGGACGTCGGCGAAGTCGACGTTGATGAGGCCCGGGGCGATGACCAGGTCACTGATGCCGCGCACGGCGTTCACGCAGACGTTGTCGACCATGGCGAAGGCGTCCTTGAGGGTCATCTTCATGCCGGCCAGCGACACCAGCCGGTCGTTGGGGATGACGATCAGCGCGTCGACCGCCTTGCTGAGCTCGTTGATGCCGGACGAAGCCTTCTTCTTGCGCTGCGAGCCCTCGAAGGCGAACGGCTTGGTGACGACGCCGACGGTGAGCGCGCCGACGTCGCGCGCGATCTGCGCGATGACCGGCGCCGCGCCGGTGCCGGTGCCGCCGCCCATCCCGGCGGTGACGAAGACCATGTCGGCGCCGGTGAGCGCCTCGGCGACGCGCGAGGCGTCCTCGAGCGCGGCCGCGCGGCCGATCTCCGGGTTGGCGCCGGCGCCGAGGCCCTTGGTGAGGTTGCGTCCGAGGTGCACCTTCACGCCGGCCAGGCTCGCCTCCAGCACCTGTCCGTCGGTGTTGGCGACGATGAAGTCGACGCCTTCGACGCCGGCCTCGATCATCGTGTTGAGCGCGTTGCCACCGCCGCCGCCCACACCGATGACCTTGATGACGGGACGGCCGGGCCCCTGAGCTTCCTCGTCGAATTCGAGCATGAAAGATCGATCCCATGCCTTGGCCGACGACGCTAATTTTTCACCTGTTTTTTCCGCGCGAACGCCGCCGGACGGGGCGGACCTGAACGCCTGCGCCGTGGTCGCCCGGCGCCCAATCACTTTGTCCGCCACCGAGCGGCTTTGGGGACGGAGGCGACCGCTCGGGCATAATGGTCACGTGCACGGGGCGCGCAGGCCGGGTCGTCGAACGGCGCTCGCGGGGCGACGACCATGAACCTCGCTTGGCTGCTTCAGCTGGCGCTCTCGACCCAGGCCGCCTCCGCCGGGCCGACCGCGTTCGGCGTGGCCGATCCGGCCCAGCGCTTCGCGTCCGTGCCGGCGCCGGCGCCGCCCGGCGCGGCCGATCCCTGCCCCGCGCGCGGGCCGGTGGGGCGCTGGGTGAGGATGTCGGCGGAAAACGCGCCGCAGAGCCTGCACGAGATGAGCTGGCTCGATTCCGCCGCGGTCTGGAGCGGTACGAAGCTGGTGGTCGCGCAGCGCCGGAACGGCAAGTGGACCGGCGCCGCCTTCGACCCCTGCGGCAACGCCTGGTCGCCGATCGCCGAGACGAGCGCGCCCCCGCGCGATGCCGGCGCACCGTGGAATTCGGGCGGTCACGACCGCCCGTTCCAGCCCGCGCACGTGCAAGGCTCGTACGATGGATTCGACAGGCTCTCCGTCTGGGACGACGCGCGCCGGGATTGGATGGCGCTCGCCGCGCCGGCGCCGCTCGGCGTCCGGTCACACTATGCGGTCGCGCTCGTCCGCCGGCGCCTGCTCGTCTGGGGCGGGTGGATGCACGCGGTCGGCGTGCTGGGGGACGGCGCGGTGCTGGACCTCGCGCACAGGTCCTGGAAAAAGATGGCGGCCACCGGCGCGCCATCGCCACGATTGGAGCCGACGGCGGTGGCCTGGACAGGCTCGCGCTTCTTGATTTGGGGCGGTCGCGTGGCAACCACCGCGCCCGGTTCGGTGCGGCTCTTGGGCGACGGCGCCCTCTACGATCCGGCTGCCGATCGCTGGACGCCGATGTCAGCCGCCGGCGCCCCCGCGCCACGCACCGACGCGACGGTCGTCTGGACCGGGCGCAAGCTGGTCGTGGTCGGCGGCAACGGGGGGGCCGGCGGTCCCGCGCTCGCCGGCGGCGGTGTCTACGATCCGGCCACCAACCGGTGGACGCGTCTCCCCGCGCCGCCCGACGGCGTGACGCTGCCGAAGACGAACGTCGGACCGCTGACGCGCATCATGGTGGCGCCCGACGGCCGCGTGGTGTTTCTCCCCGACGAGGCGCGCAGCATCACCGTGCTCGACGCCGACCGCGCCGTCTGGTCGACGATCGGCGCCGACGAGCTCGGCAAGCGCACTGGCTTCCGCGCTCTTCTCGCCGGCCGCCGTCTCCTGGTCTGGGGCGGGTTGACCGTCGTGGCCGAGCACCGCTGCCCGCCGCCCGTCCCGGGATTGCCGCTCTGCGATCCGTTCGCCGAGACGGCGCCGCACAATGACGGCTGGATGATCGTCTTGCCGAAGCCGTGACCGCGCCGCTCGCGGGCGCGTCGAGCGGTCGCCTAGAACGCAGAGGAGAGCGTGCGGCGCAGGCGCGAGAAGAGGCCGCGCTTCTGGGGGGTGTCGGTGACGCGACCGGCGTTCTGGCGGGAGAGGCCGTATTGCACGAGGCCCACGGCGGTCGAGAAGGTCGCGTTGTGCACGACCTCGGCGAGGCCGCCCACCCCCTTGGGGACGCCCCGGCGAACCGGGATCCCCAGGATCTCCTCGCCGAGCTCGGTCATGCCGGGGAGCTGCGTCGTGCCGCCGGTGAGGACGGCGCCCGAGGCGAGCAGGTCCTCGCAGCCGAGGCGGACAATCTCGGCTTTGACGAAGGAGAGGATCTCTTCGATGCGTGGCTGGATGATGTCGCGGCAGAGGGTGTGGCGCGACAGCACGCGCGGCGCCCGCCCGCCCACGGAGGCGACCTCCAGCGTCTCCTCCTCGGCGACCATGGACGAAAGCGCGCAGCCGGAGCGGATCTTGATCTTCTCCGCTTCGTGCGGGGGCGTGCGCAGGCCGAAGGCGATGTCGCTGGTCAGCTGATGCCCGCCGATGGGGATGACGCTGGTGTGCGCCACGGCGCCGTCGGTGAAGATGGCGATGTCCGTGGTGCCGCCGCCGATGTCGACCAGCGCCACGCCGAGCCCCTGCTCGTCCTCTTCCAGGACGGCCTCGCCCGAGGCGAGTGGCTCGAGCACGATCTCCAGCACCTCGAGGTCGCAGCGGGTGCAGCACTTGATGATGTTCTGCGCCGCCGCCGCCGCCGCGGTGACGATGTGGACGCGCGCCTCGAGCCGCACGCCGCACATGCCGAGCGGCTCGCGCACGCCGTCCTGGCCGTCGATCTTGTACTCCTGCGGCAGCACGTGAACGATGTGGCGGTCGACCGGCAGCGCGATGGCGCGCGCCAGCTCGAGCACCTTCTGCACGTCGGGCGGGCGGACCTCCTTGTCCTTGATCGCCACCGTTCCCGTCGAGTTGACGCCCTTGATGTGGCCGCCCGCGATGCCCACGTAGACCTGCGAGATCTCGCAGCCGGACATGCTCTCCGCTTCGAGCACCGCCTGCTTGATCGAGGCCACCGTCGAGTCGATGTTGACGATGACCCCCTTCTTGAGGCCGCGCGAGGGGTGGGTGCCCACGCCGATGATGTCGAGCCCGTCGGGGCCGACCTCGCCGACCACGCAGGCGATCTTGGTCGTCCCGATGTCGAGGCCGACGATGATGTCCGAGGATCTCCTGGGCATGCGACCCAATCTTCACCGCGTTTGCGGCAACGCCGAAATTTTTTACTTTTTCGAGGCCGCCTTCGGGCGGTCCACGCGGCGGACGACGAACCGGAGGCCCGACCAGGTGTCGTCGATGGCGCAGACCTTGTTGTCGACCAGGCCGGTGGCCAGGCCCCGGGCGCGGACCTCCGCCTCCGTGAGGTCGGTGGAGAGCCGGGAGGTCCTCTTGGGCCAGGCGATCCAGAGGCCACCGGCCGGATCCAGGCGCCCGGGGAGCGACGGCAGGTCGCGCGCCAGGTCCCGGCTGCTGCGGGCGAAGCAGACGATCACGTCGAACCGGGTGTGGCTTTGGACGCGCCCGATGGGTCGGGCGGTGACGCCGTCGGGCAGCTCGCCCAGGGTCCGGTCGAAGCCGACGGGGGGCTGGCAGAGCCCGAGCCGAGCGCCCGGCTTGATCCCCAGCTTCCTGGGCAGCGGCGTGCCCGAGTAGCCGGCCAGGGCGTCAGTCCTCGTCGCTGGCGCCGGCCGGCTCGGCGGGCGTCTCGGGCCGCTTCTTCGCCGGGTGCGACTTCTCGGCCAGCACCGGGTGGGGGTGGACGGGCGCCGGGTCGTCGTTCGCCGCCGCGGCCATCCGGATGGTGACCCGGTCGGAGAGCGGCCCGTCGAGGTAGACGGTCTCGAGCGCTGCCGGTCCGCGGTCGCCGAGGGCGGCGAAGATGCGATCCAGCCGGGCCAGCTTGGCCTCGAAGTCGTCGCGGCCGAGGCGGATCTCGCCGCTGCCGTCGTAGAGGACCAGCGTGAACCCGGCGCGGGTGTCGACGTGGACCTCCGAGAGCTTGGGCCGCTCGGGATGGCCCTGCGCGTAGGTTCGGTAGAGGCCCAGCGCCTGGCGGAAGACGGCCTCGCTGGTCGCGCGGACGGCCGCGTACTGGTCGCGCGTGACGCCGGTGATGACCGGCAGGCCGTCGGCCTCGGCGAAGGTGGCCCGCTTGAACGGCCGGCCGGCCTCGTCGAGCAGGTAGAGCGCTCCGAGCAGCGCGCTGGCCACCGCCTTTCGCTCCGTCACTTCGATGGCCAGCGTCGACGGCAGCACGCGCCGCACGCGCGCCGAGAGGATCCAGGGGTGGGTGGCCAGACGCGCCGCCACGGCGTCCGGATCGACCGCCAGCAACCGATCGCCCGGGCGAACGCCGCCGAGCTCGCGGATCTCGTCGGCCGAGACCCGCGCGCTGGCGCCGACCTCGATGTCGTGGACCGCGAACCGCGGCGAGGCGATCACGTGCTCGACGATCTTTCGGCCGGCCCAGAGGGCGCCGGCCACGAACGCCGCGACGACCAGCACCTTCCCGAGCACCACCAGCTTGGTCGCCGCCACCCGCAGGCCGCTGGCCACCCAGGCGACGATCGACAAACGGGCCACGGTGATCCGTCGGTTGCTGCGGCGCCGGAACAACCGGCGCTTGACGGGCGGGTGCTCGACGGTGATCCGCGGCTCGCTCGGTTCGTCCGCCGGCCCCGCGGCGGCCCTCATGCGGCGCCCCCGCGCGCGGCGAGCGCGGCCAGAAGCTCGTTCGGAACGGCCGTGATGTCGCCGGCGCCGAGGCAGAGCACCAGGTCGCCTGGGCGCGCGGCGCCGGCCAGCGCCTGCGAGAGCGCCGCGCGCGGCACGTGCCGGACCGGCGCGCCGGCCGGGAAGGTCCCGAGAAGCGCGGGCGTGTCGGCGCCGGGGATGGGCGCCTCGCCGGCCGGGTAGACGTCGGTCAGGAAGATCTGGTCGGCGCCGCCGAGCGCCGGCGCGAAGTCGGCCAGCAGATCGCGCGTGCGCGAGTAACGGTGGGGCTGGAAGGCCACCAGCAGGCGCCGGCCGTGCAACCGCGCCGCTGCGATCGTCGCCGCCAGCTCGGTCGGATGGTGCCCATAGTCATCGACCACCAGGACGCCGCCGGTCTCGCCCCGCAGCGAGAACCGGCGATCGACTCCCTGGAACGCGGCCAGCGCTTCGCCGGCCCGGGCGAACGGAACGCCCAGGAAGTCGGCCACGCAGAGCGCGCCCAGCGCGTTTTCCGCGTAGTGGATCCCCGGCATGCGGAGGCGGGCCTCGCCGTGCAGCTTGTCCCGCACGCGGACGCGAAAGTGCGTCCCCGAGGGCCCGGCTTCCAGGATCTCGCCGCGCCAGTCCCCGGCCGCGAGGCCGTAGGTCAAGTGGCGTTTGGAGAGGCGCGCAGGCAGGCGCGCCGCGGTCGGGTTGTCCGCGCCGATCACGACCAATCCATAAAACGGCACCTTCTCGGCGAAGTCTAAAAACGCGCTCTCCAGCGCCTCGAGCGACCCGAAGTGGTCGAGGTGCTCGCGGTCGATGTTGGTGATGACGGCGACCATCGGGAACAGGTGGCGGAACGAGCCGTCCGACTCGTCGGCCTCGGCCACCAGGATCTCCCCGCCCCCGAGGCGCGCGTTCGAGCCGAAGGCGCGCGCCTTGCCGCCGATGATCGCGGTCGGATCGAGCCCCGCCTCGGCGAGGATGACGGCGACCATGGTGGTGGTGGTGGTCTTGCCGTGGCTGCCGGCGACCGCCACGCCGTCCTTGACCCGCATGAGCTCGCCCAGCATCTCGGCGCGCGGGATGACCGGGATGCCGCGCGCGCGGGCGGCGACCACCTCCGGGTTGTCGGCGCGCACGGCGCTGGAGACGACCACCACGTCGGCCCGCTCGACGTTCTCCGAGCGGTGGCCGACGGCGAGCTGCGCCCCCAGCGCGCCGAGCCGCCGCGTCACCTCGCTGTCGCGCAGGTCGGAGCCCGAGACCGGATACCCGAGGTTCAGCAGCACCTCGGCGATGCCGGACATCCCGATCCCGCCGATCCCCACGAAGTGAATGGCCACGTCGCGCTTGCGGAACATCGCCGGGTTTTAACACCCGCCGCCCGGGCGGAGGCTCACCCTTTTCGCGCTATCGCCCCGAGCTCGGCCACGACGTCTTCGGTGGCGTGCGCACGGCCGAGGGTCCCCATCGCCTCGGCCATCGCGGCATGCCGGGAGGCGTCCTGCAGGATCTCGTCGACCAGATCGGCGAGGCGGGTGGCCGACGCCTCCGCCTGCGGCAGCAGCACCGCGGCGCCGGCTTTCTGGAAGGCGAAGGCGTTCAGCGTCTGATGGTCGTCGGCGGCGGTCGGCAGGGGAACCAGGATCGCCGGCCGCCGCATGATGGCCAGCTCCGCCAGCGTGAGCGCCCCCGCCCGCGCGACCACCAGCTTGGCGTCGGCCAGCGCGGCCGGCATGTCGTCGATGAAGGCCCGCACCTGCACCCGCTCGCCGTAGCCGAAAGCCGCGTAGTGGACCTGCATCCGTTCGTGCTCGTCGGGGCCGGTCTGGTGGACGATGGGCGGCAGCCGCCCGCGGGCGTCGAGCACGCGCACCATGCCGGAGGCGAGCTCGTTGACGGCGTGCGAGCCCTGGCTCCCGCCCAGGATCAGGATCGACCGCGCGCTCTCGGCGTCGCGGCCCGCGAACTGCGCCGCCCGCTCGACCAGCGCCCGCCGCACCGGGTTGCCGGTGAAGCGGACCTTGCGGCGGGCGAACGCCCCCGAAGCCTCGTCGAAGGCGATGAACACCCGGCGCGCGAACCGCCCCAAGACCCGGTTGGTGAGGCCGGGGACGCTGTTCTGTTCCTGCACCGCCGTCGGGTATCCGGTCAGCGCCGCCGCCAACACCAGGGGGCCCGACGCGTAGCCGCCCACGCCCAGCACGACGTCCGGGCGGTGGCGGCGCAGGATGCGGCGCGAGTCGAAGAAGGCGCCGGGCAGCCGCCGCAGCCCGCGCAGCGTCCCCCCGAGGCCCATCCGCTTGAGCCCGCTCACCCGCACCAGCTCGAGCGGGAATCCGGCCTGGGGGACCAGCTTGGTCTCCAGACCCCGCTCGGTGCCGACGAAGATCGCCTCGCCCCCCGCGGCGGCGATCGCTTCGGCGACGGCGATCCCCGGATAGAGGTGGCCGCCGGTTCCGCCGCCCGCGATGAGCACCCGCAGCGGCCGCGCGTCGCTCATGTCGGTGGGGCGGGGGCGTCGGGGATCGGCTGGGCCGGAGGGCGCGCTCGGCGCTGAGGGCCGACCTCGACGATCAGGCGCGGGCCGGCGTCGAGGCGCCGGTTCGCCCCCTTGCCAGGGCGGTGCGCGCCCGGCTGCCATTCGTGCGGCTCGGGGTTGCGCGCCGAGATGTTGGCCAGCACGCCGGCCATGAACAGGCTCATCACCAGCGAGGTTCCGCCATAGCTGATGAACGGCAGCGGCAGCCCCTTGGTGGGCAGCGAGCCCAGCACCACGCCGATGTTCACCAGCGCCTGCAGGCCGAACATGGCGGTGATGCCGAAGGCCAGGTAGGCGCCGAACACGTCGCGCGCGCGCACGGCGGCGCGCATCCCGCGCCAGACCAGCACCGCGAAGGCGGCGATGACGAACGAGACGCCGAGGAGCCCCAGCTCTTCGCCGACGATCGAGAGGATGAAATCGGTGTGCGCCTCGGGGAGAAAGAACAGCTTCTGCCGTCCGTCGCCGAGGCCGAGGCCGGTCACGCCGCCCGAGCCGACGCTGATGAGCGACTCGGTGATCTGGTAGCCGACGTCGCGCCGGAAGGCCCAGGGGTCGAGGAAGGCGAGCATGCGGCGCATGCGGAACGGCGTGGAGACGATGAACTTCCAGCCGGCCGGCGCCGCCACCAGCACCGCGAGAATCAGGTACGAGGAACGCGTGCCGGCGATGAAGAGCAGGCCCAGCGCCACGCAGCCGAAGATGACCGCGGTGCCCAGATCGGGCTGCTTGAGCAGGAGCCCCATCATGAGGCCCGTCACCAGGAGCGGCGGCAGGAAACCGACGGAGAAGACGCGCACCTTCTCGGCCTTGCGGGCCAGGAGCGACGCCAGGTAGATGCAGAGCGCGAGCTTGCAGAGCTCGCTCGGCTGAAAAGAGAGCGGCCCCAGCCGGAACCAGCGGATGGCGCCGCCCGCGCGCGAGCCGACCTTGAGCACGGCGCCGAGCAGCATGATGCTGACGAACAGCAAGGGGTACGCGTAGCGCCGGTAGGCGGCATAGTCGACCTTCACCGCCAGCGACATCGCGCCGAGGCCCAGCACCGCGTACACGATCTCTCGCTTGAGGAAGTACGCCGCGTCCCCGTACTTCTTGGCGGCGAACACGGCGCCCGAAGAGAAGACCATCACCATCCCGAACGCCACCAGCACGAGGACCGTGCCGACCAGCACGCGGTCGACGCCGATCTCGCTGGGGCGGATCATGGCGGCGCCGGGCGAGTCGGCCCGGAGCAGCTTGTCGATCCGCGCCTGCAGCGCGTTCCAGAGCTCGCGCGCGCCGGCCCGCGCGCGGGCCGTCACCGTCGGCTCGGGCGGCGCGGCCGGGCGCTCGATCTGGAGCCCCGCCCGGCGCGCGGCGGAGGCCTTCTTGGAGGGGGTGCGGTTCAAGGCGCGCCCTCCGGCTTCGTCGCGCGGGCGACGGCGGCGCGAAACGCCTCGGCTCGGTGGGCGTAGTCGCGGAACATGTCGAAGCTCGAACAGGCCGGCGACAGCACGACGGCGTCCCCCGGGCGCGCGCGCCGTCGGGCGGCGTCGACCGCGGCCTCCAGCGTCGGCGCGCGCTCGACCGGAAGGACACCGTGAAACGCCGCTTGCATCTTGTCGGCCGCTTCGCCGATCAGGATCGCCGCCCGTCCCACCCGGCCGAGCACCGCGGCGAGCGGCGCGTAGTCGCCGCCCTTGTCGCGCCCGCCGGCGATCAGCACCACGGGACGCGGGAACCCGTCCAGCGCCGCCACCACGGCGCCGACGTTGGTCCCCTTCGAGTCGTCGTAGTAGGCGATCCCCCCGGCCTCGGCGACGAGCTCCATCCGGTGGGCCAGCGGCCGGAAGGCGAGCAGGCCGGCGCGCGCCTCGGCCGGGGAGGCGCCGGCCAGCCGCGCGGCCAGCAGCGCGGCGAGCGCATTCGCCTGGTTGTGCCGCTGGCCGATGAGCCAGGGGAGATCGGCCGGGTAGGACTCGGGGTCGGCGCCCGGCAGCCTGAGGAGCAGCGGTCCACCCAGCCAGGCGCCCGTGGCCAGCGTCTCGACGATGGAAAACCCTTCTCGCCGGCCGTGCCCCGTCTCGCTGGCGCGAACCGCCAGCGGATCGTCGAAGTTCACCACCGCGAAGTCGGTGGACGTCTGCGCGGCGAAGAGGCGCGCCTTGGCCGCCGCGTAGCCGTCCATCCCGTCGTAGCGATCGAGGTGGTCGGCCGTGATGTTGAGCAGCACGGCGACCCGCGGGTGAAAGGTCTCCACCGTCTCCAGCTGGAAGCTCGACACCTCGACCACGCAGAAGCCGCCCGCCTCGGCCGCCGGCGTGCCGACCGCCTCCGCCAGCGGCTCGCCCAGGTTCCCGCCCACGAAGGTGGGGCGGCCGGTGGCGCGCAGCATCTCGCCGACGAGCGTGGTGGTGGTCGACTTGCCGTTGGTCCCGGTGATGGCGACGATGGTCGCCGACACGAACCGCGACGCCAGCTCCAGCTCGCCGGTGATCTCGACGCCGGCCGCGCGCGCCGCCGCCAGCTCGGCGATCTCGGGCACGCCCGGCGACAAAACGATCAGGTCGGCGGAGAGGAAGCTCTCGCGCCGGTGGCCACCCAGCTCGGGCGCGACCCCGGCCGGCAGCTTGGCGGTCGCACCCGCGAGCTCCGCCGCCGGGCGCTTGTCGGTGACCGTGACGCGCGCGCCCCGCGCCGCGCAGAGCTCCGCCGCGGCGATCCCGGAGCGCCCGAGACCGACCACCAGCACCCTCTTGCCCGAGAGCGCGTTCATGAAGGACCTACCTGACCTTGAGCGTGGTGATGAGGCCTAGGATCGCGCAAGCGAAGGAGACGATCCAAAAACGCACCACGATCCGGGATTCCGGCCAGCCGAGCTTCTCGAAGTGGTGGTGGATCGGCGCCATCAGGAAGATCCGCTTCTTGGTCCGCTTGTAGTAGCCGACCTGGATGATGTCCGAGAGCGCCTCGACGACGAACACGCCGCCGATGAGCGGCAGCGACAGCTCGGTCTTGGTCGCCAGCGCCACGAACCCCAGCGCGCCGCCCAGCGCCAGCGCCCCCACGTCGCCCATGAAGACCTGGGCCGGGTGGGTGTTGAACCAGAGGAACCCGATGCCGGCCCCGCCCATCGCGCCGCAGAAGACCGCCAGCTCGCCGGCGCCGGGGACGTGCGGCATCCCCAGATACTGCGCGATGTTGAAGTCGCGCAGCGTCGTCCCTGTCGCGTACGACAAGAGGAGCAGCGTGAAGGCGCAGATGATCACCGGCCCGATGGCCAGCCCGTCGAGCCCGTCGGTCAGGTTGACCGCGTTCGATTCGGCCATCAGCACGAAGACGGCGAACGCCACATAGGCCGCCAGCGGCAGCGCCAGGGAGAAGTGGTGGAAGTTGACCAGCGGCAGCGCCATCCGCAACCGGATCGCCTCGGGGAGCCCGTCCCCTCGATAGAGCCAGATCATCGCCACCAAACCGATGCAGAGCTGCCCGGCCAGCTTCGCCTTGGCGGGCAGCCCCTTCTTGTTCTTGCGCGCCAGCTTCAGGTAGTCGTCGAGGAAACCGATGGCGCCGTAGCCGACCGTCACCAGCAGCGCCAGCCAGACCAGCGTGCTGCGCAGGTCGCACCAGAGGATCGTCCCCGCCACGAGCGCCAGGATGATGAGCGCGCCGCCCATGGTCGGCGTGCCGCGCTTGGAGGCGTGCGCCGCCGGGCCGTCCTCGCGGATCACCTCGCCGAGCTGCCGCTCGCGCGCCCTCCGGATGAACCAGGGGGCCACGAAGAAGGTGATGAGCAGCGAGGTGAGCGTCGCCAGCCCGACGCGCGTCGAGACGTAGCGGAAGACGTTGGCGCCGGGCAGCCGGTCGTGCTGCGCCAGAACGTGGAAGAGGTGGAACAACATGGACTAGGGTCCCCTTTCCGGCATCTGGGCGGCCGCCGGTTCGAGCGCGGCCTTGAGCGCCTCGACGGCCCGTTCGAGGCGGAGCCCGCGCGAGGCCTTGACCAGGATCCAGTCGCCGGGCGCCGTCCAGGGGGCCAGCGTCGCGGCCGCCGCCTCGGGTGAGGCGGCGACGAGGGCATGTGCGGGCGGCAGGCCGGCCGCGCGCGCTTCTTCGACCACGACCGGCGCCAGCGCCCCGACCGCGCAGAGCCCGCAGAGCGCGAGGCCGGCCGCCCGGCCGAGCGCGCGGTGCGCTGCCTCGGCGCCCGCGCCGAGCTCGAGCATGTCGCCGAGGATGCCGAATCGGCGGCCGCTGCCGGCGGCGGCCGTCAAGGCCGCCAGCGCGGCGTTCATCGAAGCGGGGTTGGCGTTGTAGCAGTCGTCGAGGATCGTGCGCCCGCCGGCGGCGACCGGCGCCGAGCGGTGCGGCGGCAGGGCCACGCTCTCCAGCCCGCGGCCGGCGTCGACCGGCGAGACCCCGGCCGCGAACGCCGCCGCCAGCGCCGCCGCGCCGTTGCGGGCGTTGTGCGCCCCGCCGAGCGGCAGCCGCACGACGACAGGCGTGCCGCGCACGGCGTAGCGCACGACCGCGCCGTCCGCCCCGGCCGGAACGAAGTCGAGCACCCGCACGTCGCCCGCGCCGCGGCCGCCGAAGGTGAGCCGCCGCTCGGGCGCCACCGGCCCGGCCTGCGCCGCGATCAGCGGATCGTCGACCGGGAGCACCGCCGTCGCCTGGGGGCCCAGCCCGGCGAAGAGCTCCCCTTTGGCGCGCGCGACCCCTTCGATCGATCCGAGCGTCTCCAGGTGAGCCGCCGCGACGTTGGTGATGATCCCGATCTCCGGGCGGGCGATCGCGGTCAGGTAGGCGATCTCGCCCGGCGCGCGCATCGCCATCTCCAGCACCCAGGCGGCCTCCGTGCCGCTCGCGGAGAGGATCGTCAGCGGCAATCCCACGTCGGTGTTGAAGTTGCCCGGCGTGCGCAGCACCTCGCCGAGCGGGCGGAGCGCCGCCGCGCAGAGCTCCTTGGTCGTCGTCTTGCCGTTCGAGCCGGTCACCGCGACCACCCGCCCGCGGAACTCGTCCCGCACGGCGCGCGCCAGATCGCCCAGCGCCCGCCGCGGATCGTCGACGGCGATCACCGGGACGCCCGCGCAGCCCGCTGGCAGGCCGCGCGGGCCGGCGACCACCACGCCGGCCGCCCCGGAGGAGACCGCCTGGGCCGCGAAGTCGAACCCGTCGACCCGCTCGCCCGGCAAGGCGAAGAAGAGCTGCTCGGCCCGGAGGGCGCGGCTGTCGGCCGCGGCGCCGGTGAACCCGGGTCGCGCGCCCGCCTGCAGGATGGTCCCCTGCATCGCCCGGACGGCGAAATCGATCGGGCGGGTCGCGGCGCTCATGGGGGCGCGCTTCCCGCCGCCAGGGCCGCGGCGGCCTCCTCGCGGTCGTCGAAGTGCAGCCGCGTCGTGCCGACGATCTGGTAGTCCTCGTGCCCCTTGCCGGCGATGAGCAGGACGTCGCCGGGGCGAGCCGCGGCGGCGGCGGCCCGGATGGCCGCCCGCCGTTCGACCTCGACGTGGTAGCCGCGCGGGGCCGCGCCGAGCGCGGCGGCCGAAAGCTCGAGCCCGCCCGCGCGCCGCACCCCTTCGACGATCATGGCCACGATGCCGGCGGGCTCCTCGGTGCGCGGGTTGTCCGAGGTGACGAGGGCCAGATCGGCGTCGCGCACGCCGATCTCGCCCATGAGCGGGCGCTTGCCGCGGTCCCGATCGCCACCGCAGCCGAACACCACGATGAGGCGCCCGGGTGGGCTCCCGCCCGTGGCCGGCGCCACCAGCGGCCGCACCGCCGCGATCGCCCGCTCGAGCGCGTCGGGCGTGTGCGCGTAGTCGACCAGGCAGAGGACACCGCGCCCGTTCGCCACCCGCTCGAGCCGCCCCGGTACGCCGGGGAGCCGCGCCGCGCCCGCCACGATGGCGTCGCCGGCGATCCCCCGCGCGACGGCCATCCCCACCGCCAGCGCCAGGTTGTCCAGGTTGTAGCCGCCGACGAGCGGCGTGACGATCTCCAGCTTGCCGGACGGCGTGGCGATCGTCGCCCGCGTGCCGTCGGGCTCGAACCGGTGGCGCTCGACCACCACCTCCGCGCCGCGGGCCGCCTCGCCCGGCGCCCGCGCCACGCCCAGCGTCGCGCTCGCCCTGGCGCGCGCGCGCATCCGGCGGCCCGCTTCGTCGTCGGTGAAGGTCACCGCCACGCCGTGCTGGGGGTCGATCAGCCGCTCGAACAGGATCGCCTTGGCGTTTTCGTACTCCCCCATCGTGCGGTGATAGTCGAGGTGATCCTGCGTCAGGTTGGTCAGCCCTCCCACCCGGAACCGGCAGCCGTCGAGGCGCCCCTGCGCCAGCGCGTGCGAGGTCGCTTCTAGCACGACGTCGGTGGTCCCGACCGCGCGCATGTCGCCGAGGAGCGCGTGCAGCATGAGCGCGCCCGGGGTGGTCAGCGGCGCGACCCGCCCGCCGCCCGCCAGCCCGGCCGCCCGGTAGGTGATGGTGCCGAACAGGCCGGGCGCACGCCCGCCGGCGCGCAGCATCTCTTCGAGCAGGTAGGTCGTCGTCGTCTTGCCGTTGGTGCCGGTCACGGCCATCAGCGTCAGCGCCGCGGCCGCGCCGAACCGGTTGGCGGCGATGATCCCCAGGGCGTGCCGCGCGTCGGGGACGGTCACCACCACGCCCGGAAAGTCGGCCGGCGGCTCCCCCTCGGTCACCAGCGCCGCCGCGCCGCGCGCCGCCGCGTCGGCCACGAACCTCCGTCCGTCAGCCGCCGTCCCGGGAACCGCGACGAAGAGATCGCCCGCCGTGACGGCCCGCGAATCGTCACGGACCTCGGCGATGGAGAGCGACGCGAACGCCGCGCTCGCGCTCTGCGCCCCGTCGACGCCGCGAAGCAATGCCCCCAGCGAGGTCATGCCTCAGTCTGCCTTGCGCCCGAAGGCGACGCGACAGACCACGCCGCGCGGCGCAGGCCCGGGCGCCGGCCGCTGCCGCAGTGCCACGCCGGTGGCGCGCCCTTCTGGATCGTCGAACGCCAGCTCGACGCCGCTCCGGTGGGCCGCGTGGATCGCCTGGCCGACGCTCATCCCCAGAAAATCGGGCACCTCGATCCGCTCGACCGCCGCGGCCGCGCGCCCGCCTTCGGCCCCGGCGACCTCGTCCCACTTCTCGGCCAGCGCCGGATCCTCGCCCAGCGCATCGTCGTCGAGCGGAAGGTCGGTCGGGGGCGCGTCGTTGCCGCCCGCATCGTCGCCCTCCGCGGCGAGGCCCTTGGCCGCTTCGACCTCGGGCTTGCGGGCCGTCTTGCCGCCGGCCACGACGTCGGTGGTCGGCGCGACGTGCAGGTACCGCAGCGCCTCGACGGCGATCTCCTTGAAGATGGGCGCCGCCACGACGCCGCCCAGGTGACTCCCCTGCGGCTCGTCGACCACCACGATGATCGCCAGCCGGGGGTCCTCGAGCGGCACCACACCGAGGAACGACGACACCCACTTGGTCGGGTCGTAGTGACCGTTCGCCACCTTCTGCGCGGTCCCCGTCTTCCCGCCCACCGTGTACCCCTCGATGGCCGCCTGCGGCGCGGTGCCCCCCTTTTCGACCGGGCCCTTCATGATTTCTAGCATGGTCCGCGCCGCGGCCGGCGACATCACCCGGCGATCGGGCGCGACGGCCGGCGTGTCGATCGTGCCGTCTGGCGCGACGACCCGCGCCACGATGTGCGGCTGGCGATAGATCCCGCCGCCCGCGATGGCGCTGACGCCGGCGATCATCTGCAGGGGCGTCACCGCGATCCCCTGCCCGAACGAGATGTTGGCGAACCCGATGTCGCCCCACTTCTCCACCGGCCGCACGACGCCCGAGCGCTCACCCGGCAGGCCAATCCCCGTCGGGTGCCCGAACCCGAACCGTGCCAGCGCCTGGGCGAACGCGTCGCGCCCGAGGCGGCGCGCGATCTTGGTGGCGCCGATGTTGCTCGAGAACTTGTAGACCTCGGCGACGCTGAGCACGCCGTGCCCGTGCGTGTCGTGAATGGAGTATTTCCCCACCATCATCCGCCCCATGAGGCAGTCGAACTTGTCCTCGGGCTTGACCACCCCTGCCTCCAGCGCCGAGGCGATGGTGAAGGTCTTCATGGTCGAGCCGGGCTCGTAGGTGTCGGTGATGGCGCGATCGCGCGCCTCGGCGTCGGCCGCGCTGCCCGACTCGTTGGGGTTGAACGTCGGGACTGAGGCCATCGCCAGCACCTCGCCGGTGCGGGGGTCCATCACGATCGCCACCGCGCCCTTGGCGTGGTGCTCGGTCGCGCCGGCCGCCAGCGCCCGCTCGGTGATGAAGGTGAGATAGCGATCGATGGTCAGCACGGCGTCGCTGCCGCTCGTGCTGGGCGCGTCGACCGTCCCTTCGACGGCGATGTCGCGTCCGAGCGCGTCGCGCACCCCCTGGACGGACGAGGTCGTGCCGCGGAGCTGCTTGTCCAGCGCCAGCTCGACCCCGTCGAGCCCGTTGCCGTCGGCCCCGGAGCGCCCCATGACCGTCGCCGCCAGACTCCGGTTGGGATAGAAGCGCCGCGGTTCGCGGGTGAAGGCCATGCCCGGCAGCCCCAGCGCCTTGACCGCCGCCGCCTCCTCGGGCGTGACCTTCCGCTTGACCCAGGCGAAGAACCGCCGCTGCTCCAGCTTCTTTGCCAGCTCGGCGCGGTCGAGCCCCAGGATGCGCGCCAGTTTTCGGGCCGCCTCCGCCGGCTCCGGGAGCTGCCGCGGGTTGCAGTAGATCGAATCGACGTCGGCCGTCGACGCCAAATCGGCGCCGTTGCGGTCCAGGATCCGCCCGCGCCGCGGCGGCAGCTCGATCTCGCGCAGGTACTGCTCCTCCGCCATCGCCCGCAGCCGATCGGCGTCCCGCACCTGCAGGTTGAACGCCCGCTTGGCGACGGCGGCGAACAGGACCGTCAGGACGACACCGCAGCCGGCGATCCGGACGCGCGCCCAGCGGCTGGCCGGAATCAGCAACGCCGGCTCCCGCGCCGCCGCGTCACGGCAGCATCACCCCGGCTCCCAGCTTGATGACGTTGGTGGGCGCGGGCGGCCCCATCTGCAGCTTGTCGTGCGCCAGGCCGATGACCCGGCCGGGATCCTTAAGCATGCCGATCTCGATGGTGAGGCTGCGCTGGCGTTCCAGAAGCTCGCTGTTGGCGCGTTTTTCGTGGCCCAGGTCGTAGGCGATCTGGATCCCGTGCATCCGCACCGCCACGTGGGCCAGCGCGCCGGCCGTGAGGAGGGCCAGCGCGAACGCCCAGACGCCGACGCCGCGCCTCCGCCCGACGTCCAGGCGAGGGAGGCCCGCCAGCGCGCCCGCGCCCTCTTGCCCGGCGCCGCGTCGCGACGCGTTCGCCCGGTCCCGTCCGTCCCCGACGACGATCATCAAATTCGCTCCGCCGCTCGGAGATGGGCCGAGCGCGCGCGCGGATTCCGGGCCCGTTCGGCACCGCTCGGCGGGACGACGTGCTTGGTCAGGATGCGTAGCACCGCCGGGCCGCTGCCGTCGCGCCCGGCGAGCGCCCGTAGCCGCCGCTTGACGATCCGGTCCTCCAGCGAGTGGAAGGCAATGACGCAGAGCCGGCCGCCCGGGCGCAGGCAGTCGGCCGCCACCGAAAGCAGCCGTTCCAGCTCCTCGAGCTCCTGGTTGACGGCGATCCGAAGCGCCTGGAACGTGCGGGTAGCCGGGTTCTTGCCATATTCGTGGCGGGGGATGGCGCGGGCCACCAGGGCGGCGAGCTTCCCGGTGGTGTCGAGATCGCCCGCGCGCCGGGCCTCGACGATCGCGCGCGCCACGCGAGCCGCGTGCCGCTCCTCGCCGTAGTCCCGGATGATCTGCGCCAGCTCCACCTCGTCGACCCGCCGCAGGAGGTCGGCTGCGGTCTCGCCGGCCGAAGGGTCCATCCGCATGTCGAGAGGGCCGTCGTTCCGGAAGGAAAATCCTCGCTCCGGTCGGTCGAGCTGCGGCGAGGAGACGCCGAGGTCGACCAGGAACCCGTCGACCGCGACCAACCCAAGCCGATCGAGGACCTCGCGCGCCTCGGAGAAGCGCGCGTGAACCAGCGTCACCCGGTCGCCGAACGGCATCAACCTCACCCGGGCGGCGTCCAGCGCCTCCGGGTCCCGATCGATACCGATCACGCGGCCATCCGGGGCCGACCGCTCGAGCACGCCCGCCGCGTGGCCACCCAGCCCCACGGTGCCGTCGCAATAGACGCCGGCCGGCCTCGGGGCGAGCCAGGTCAGGACCTCCTCGAGCATGACGGGGAGGTGGGGCGCCCGCTTCTGCCGCGACATGTCATCGGGTTCGGACAGGCCGGGCGTCATGTGCGCCTTCATTCTTGACCGGGGGCCCCGAGTGTCAAGTTTTGTGCCGATATAACTTACGTGATTTCAATTAGATAGGAGCAAGCCAGGGGACAACCACTTCGCGACGCCGGGGGGCCTCACAGGCCAAATTCACGGCCGAACGGGCGCTCCAGCGCGCACCAGCGAAGGGCGAGCAGAGCTAACCCCGCTTGACTAAAGGGTTCTTTGGATTATAGTGCTGGCCGGGTTTCAACGGCGGAGGACTTCAGGACTCATGCAGGAGACGGGGATGGACGCGAAGTTTTTCGAGATGGATACGAAGATGGAAGCGCTTCGTACCAAGACGGCCAGCTTCCCGGCGAAGATCCTGAGGGACTACCAAGACCGCCTGGACGTGTCGTGGATATTTCACGACAACGCGCTCGAAGGCGTGGTGCTCTCGTACTCCGAGCTGAAGGCGGCGATCGATCAGCGCATCATCAGCGACGTCACGCTGATCCCGATGTACGAAGAGGTTCGCAACCAGAAGACCGCGGTCGACTTCGTGCGTGAGGCGAGCGTCGCCAAGAAGCCGCCCAACGTGGACCTCGAGCTGATCCGCAAGCTCTACGCGATCTTGACGCCCGAGGAAGCGGCCAAGGGGTACCCGTACCGGAAGGAGAACCCGCTCCACCGGCTCTACTATCACGAGATCGCGGCGCCCGAGAAGATCACCTACAAGATGAGGAAGCTCGGGGAGTGGATGGAGTCGGACGAGTTCGCCGAGCTGCACCCCATCACCCGTGCGGCCAAGGTCCACTTCCGGCTTCTGTCGGCGTACCCGTGGACGAAGAACTCGGGCAAGGTCGCGCGCCTGTTGATGAACTTCATCCTCATCAAGCACGGCTACCTGCCGGCGGTCATCCACTCGATCGAGCGGCAGCGGTACTACGAGGCCCTGCGGACCGAGAACGACGCGCTCCTGAACCTGGTGATCGAGTCGCTGGAGAACAGCATCGAGACCACCGGCAAGTTCCTCGACGAGCTCAACGGCCTCCGCGTCAAGCGGGCCAGCTGACCGCGCCGGCTACCTGCCGACGCTCGCTCTTCGCTCGCTCGGTTCCAGTTGCGGGCGGCGAGGGGCGGGTGCCTCCCCGCCCTTCGCACCTCAAAGGTTGGAATCGTCGGGCGGAACGACAGAGCCGCCCTCCTCAGCTCCGGGCGGGAACGCACCCGCCCCTCGCCGCCCTCGCGTTCCACCTCGCCTCGCGGTCGATGGCGGACGAAGTAGGATCGGCAGGATCGCTCTTCGCGGGGGGCGCGGGACCCTTTGAGGTCCCGTGTAAATAGAAACGCGCCGGACGGGCGGTCCCGCCGGCGCGTTTGAATCCGCTAGTTGACTGGTCGGGGGGCTGACGCCGCGGGGCGCCGCCCAGTTCATGGGTCTCGTCGGCGTGAGCCGCGCCGAA
>DATNDC010000231.1:0-12433 GCA_035607055.1 Polyangia bacterium | reverse complement strand
CGTCCGAGTCTTTGATCACGGCGATGTGATTGAGGTGAGCTTTGTCGCGCGGCGAAATCTGGGTGAGGACGCAGTCTTAGGGGGCAAAACATCTTTCGGGCGGGACATCGCTTACGGCATACGGAAGACTGATGGCAAGCTCCTCTATTCGCACGGATTCAAGTAGTTCCCATGTATCTCCGGGGAATTGAGCCTACTCCGATTTTGTGGACACCACCGACATGAGGAAGATGGTGATCCATGGGACGACGAAAGCGACGAAAGTTCACGCCGGAATACAAGGCCGAGGTGGTCAAGTTGGTGCGCACCAGCGGCAAGAGCGTTGGGCAGGTGTCCAGCGAGTTGGAGCTGACCGAGACGGCGGTACGAGCCTGGGTGAAGCGAGCTGAGATCGACGAGAAGAAGGACCCGACCGGGCCGCTGACCAGCGACGAGCGGGCCGAGGTGACGCGGCTACGGCGCAAGCTGCAGGGTACGTCCCGCCGGGGCGCATACCTCATCCGCGCCGAGGCCAGCGAAGGGACCACCTTCGACAGCGGTCCGGGCGGCAGCTGCACGGTTCCAGGCTCCACCAGCACGTCGATCAGCTTCACGGACGTGATGGTGACCGTGAACTATGGAACCCCGGTGACCTGGCAGCGCGTCACGGCGGTCACGTCGGACGGCACCGAGGTCGACCGGCCGAACACCGACGACCTGGGCCAGGCCGACACGTTCCTGAACGACTGCGCGGAACGGCGCAGTTGGCCAGGTCGCCCGTCTCGGTCACGTGGAGGACAAGCCGCGGGTCATGTGGCCACCCGATCGCCAGGGTCAGGGGCCATCCGTGAGGGATACCGCCGTGGCTCAGTCCTCCTACCCCTACCCCTTCCTGAACTTCTCCGCCCGCAGCTTGTACCGCAGCAGCCAGCGGTGAACCACCGTCCACTGCCGGTCGAGCGCCCGCGCGATCCCCGACACGTTCCCCCCGTGCCGCTTGAGCAGGTCCTCCAGCTCGACGCGCGGCGGGGCCCCGCGGGGCTCGCGGCGGGAGGGGCGGGCTTCGATGTGGGCGCCGCGCTGGAGGGCGCCGCGAATGCCCGCGGGGAGGTATTGGAGCTCGAGGCGGCCGTTGGCGTTGATGGCCAGGGCGTTGGCCACGGTCTTTTCCAGCTCGCGGACGTTGAGGGGCCAGCCGTAGAGGGCCATGGCGCGGAGGGCGGCGGGCTCGGCCTCGCGCAGGGTGGCGGCGCCGAAGTGGGCGATGAGGGGGGCCACCTCCTCGAGGCGCCGCCGCAACGGGGGGATGGTGACGGGCTCGGCGCCGAGGCGGGCGACGAGGTCGGGGCGCAGGGCGCCGGGGGCGGAGCCGGAGGGGTCGCGGCTGGTGGCGCCGATGACGCGGACGTCGACGCGGCGGGCGCGCGTCGCGCCCAGGGGGCGGACCATCCGGTCTTGCAGGAAGCGGAACATCTTGGTCTGCAGCTCGGGGGGCATCTCGCCGATCTCGTCGAGGAGCAGCGTCCCCCCCTCGGCGGCCTCGATGAGGCCGGGCTTGCTGGCGGCGGCGGTCGAGTGGGCGCCGGCGACGAAGCCGAACAGCTCGCTCTCGACCAGCGCGGCGGGCAATGACGCGCAGTTGATGGCGAAGAAGGGGCCGCGGCGGCCGGAGGCGGCGTGGATGGCGCGGGCGCAGACTTCCTTGCCGACGCCCGTCTCGCCGACGAACAGCAGCTCGATGTCGGTGCGGGCGAGCCGCCGCAGGCGGGCGTAGATCAGGGCCAGCGCGGGTGAGGCCGTGGGGATGGGGCCGAAGGGGGTGGCGGCGTCCTCGGCCAGGGCGTCCAGCTCGGCGTCGGAGACACGGCGGAAGACGGCGACCTGGCTGCCGAAGAGGACGATGGCGCCCTCGGAGAGGGGCATTGGCTTGGTGAGGCGGAGGCCGTCCAGCAAGGTGCCGTTGCGGCTCCCCAGGTCCTCGAGCTCCAGGCCACGGGCGCCGGGCGAGATCCGCAGGTGCTCGCGGGACAGCAGGTTGTCGGGCAGCAGCGTCACGGCCGTCCTGGCGTGCGGACCCGCCGGCGCCGGGGCGCCCTCCCCGCGCCCCACGGTCAGCGAGCCGTCGCGCGGGATGACCGCCGTCGCGCGCCCCCCGAGCGAGGCGATGAGCAGGACGGCGTGCTTCAGCCGGGCGTCCCGCGGGGGGCGCTCTTCCGGCTCGGTGTCACCGTCGATGTCCGCCACCCTCATGGCCCGCACGTGGCTACCTTATCGAATCGGCGCCGAAAAAGGTTCGCCTGACGCTGGGAGCGGCTGGACGGCGATCGGCTGGTGAATGACC
The DNA here is from genome assembly GCA_035607055.1 of Polyangia bacterium. Classification (GTDB taxonomy): domain Bacteria; phylum Myxococcota_A; class Polyangia; order Fen-1088; family Fen-1088; genus JADGRB01. The sequence goes on along the minus strand of DATNDC010000231.1, from coordinate 10,113 downwards.
TGCTCGCGGCGTACGCTTTACACATGAAGAAGCTGACGCTTCCGGTGGTGATGCATCCCGGTGAGGACGGGTGGATCGTCGTCGAATGTCCGCTCATTCCGGGCTGTATCAGCCAGGGCCAGACCCACGACGAAGCGCTCGCCAATATTCGAGAAGCCATCGAGCTCTGCCTCGAGAGCCGCGAGAGCGAAGGTTGGTCACTCCCGTCTGAGTACGAGGTCGCCAGCGTCGACGTCGACGTCGCCGCTTGACGGTGCCGCCACTCCCCGTCATCTCCGGCAGCGCCTGCATCGCCGCGCTCGCGAAGCTCGGCTACCGATCGGTCCGCCAGAAAGGGAGCCACGTCCGTCTCGAGTGCGCCGGGCGAGCGCCGGTCACGGTCCCGACCCACCGCGTGCTCGACCGAGGCACCCTTCGGAGCATCATCCGCACCGCCGACGTCTCGGTGGAGGAATTCATCAAGCTCGTGGAATGAGCGCTGCTCGGCGTCCGCCGCGCGCAAAAGGTTCGCCTGGCCCCGACTGTCGATCAGCCGTCGCCGTGGCGGTACTTCTCGGGGTGCAGCTTGTGCTTGACCACCCAGCGCCAGACGACGTTCCACTTGCGGTCCAGCGTGCGCGCCACGCTGGCGACGTTGCCGCCGTGTTGCTTGAGCAGCTGTTCCAGCTCGATGCGGTCGGGCGCGGCGCGCGGCTCGCGGCGGCGGGCCTCGATGGGGGCGCCGCGCTCGAGGGCGCCGCGGATGGCGCTCGGCAGGTGCTCGAGCCGCAGGCGCCCGCCGTTCGACATGGCCAGCGCGTTGGCCATGGTCTTCTCCAGCTCGCGGACGTTGAGCGGCCAGCCGTACAGGCACAGCGCGCGCAGCGCCGCCGGTTCGACCTCGTGGAGGCCCCCCTCGCCGAAGTGCGCCATCAGGGAGGGGATCTCCTCGGGCCGGCGCCGCAGCGGCGGGATGGCGACCGGCTCGGCGCCGAGCCGGGCGATCAGATCGGAGCGCAGCGCGCTCGGCTCGCCGCCCCCGGAGAGGCGCGAGGTCGCGGCGATGACCCGCACGTCGAGGCGGCGGACCTTGGTCGAGCCGAGCGGGCTGTACGTCCGGTCCTGTAGGAAGCGGAGGATCTTCACCTGCAGCTCGGCGGGCATGTCGCCGATCTCGTCGAGCAGCAGCGTGCCGCCGGCGGCCGCCTCGATCAGCCCCGCCTTCGCCGTGGTGGCCGTCGCGTGGGCGCCGGCCACGTAGCCATAGAGCTCGCTCTCGACCAGCGCGGCGGGCAGCGAGGCGCAGTTCACCGCCACGAAGTTTCCGCGCCGCCCCGAAGCGCGGTGGACGGCGCGCGCGCAGACCTCCTTGCCCACGCCCGTCTCGCCGACCAGCAGGAGCTCGGTGTCGGTGCGCGCCAGCTTCTTGAGGCGGGCGTACGTCAGCGCCAGCGCGGGCGAGAACGTCGGCACCGGACCGAACGGATCGGCCGCCTCCTTCTCCAGCGCCGCCAGCTCGGAATCGGTCACCAGGCGGAAGATCGCCACCTGGTTCCCGAACAGGATGATGCACCCCTCGGAGAGGCGCGTCGGCTGCTCCAGCCGCCGGCCGTCGAGGAAGGTGCCGTTCCGGCTCCCCAGGTCCTCGACCTCGTGGCCGCGCGCGCCGTGGTGGATGCGCAGGTGCTTGCGGGACAAGAGCCCGTCCGCGAGCACGGTCGACGCCTCCTCGAGGTCGCCGCTCTCGGTCAACGGCATGGCTCGGCTGCTGCGGCCGATGGTCAGCGATCCGTTCGCCGCCAGCGGCGCCACCAGCCTGGTGCCGAAGGCGGAGATCAACAGCACCGGCCGCTTGCCCCGCGCGTCGGGCGTCGGGATCGCTTCGGGCTCTGTGTCCGCGCCCGTGTCCTTCCTACTCATGAGGCCCTTGTTGGATACAACAGTCGCGGCCGTCATAAAAGATTTCCCACGAGGGTGTCACGTGGAACTGTTGGATAGACGTCGGATGGTACAAGAAATTCCCGCCCTCACCCGCCTCTGCTACGGTGTCGCGACCTTGCGTTCGCTGCTGGTCGTCCCGGGGCTCTTTTGCACGGCGCTCCACGACAACGAGGTTGGCTACCTCTGGGGGAGGTTCGGGCAGCTCTACGGTGGACCGCCCCTCGGCACCCTCGACGGAATTAGAGGCGAACCAGCGGGAATTTTGCGGCGGATCCCGCTCCTCTTCGGCCTGACGTACGATCTGGTCGGCGCGCTGGAACGGGCGCTGGTGAGCGCCGGATACCGCCTCGGGGAGACCCTCCACTATTTCGCGTACGACTGGCGCCGGCCGGTCGTCGAGCTCGGCGCGCAGCTGGCGGCGGAAGTGCGACGGATCGCGAACGTTTCTGGAGATGCGATTGACATCCTGGGGATGTCGAACGGTGGGCCGATCGTCCGCGCCGCCTACGCCGCCGACGCGGCGCTGCCGGTCGCGCGGGTGGTCACCTCGGGCGGCGCGCACGCGGGGACCATCGAGACGCTCGCCTGCTTCGACGCCGGGTTTCGCTTCGCGCCGCTCGGACGGCGGGTCACGCCCGAGGAGTTCATGGCTTGCCCCGGCGGCCTCGATTCGATCCCCGAGCCTGCCGCCGGCCTTTTCCTGCCCGACGACGCCGGGTACGATCTCTACGACGTCGAGACCTGGCGCCGCTTGCGGCTGTCGGTCTTCCGCAAGCACGTGGACGATCCGGTCTGGATCGAGCTCGTGCGACGGCGTCTGGCGGGCGTGCGCCAGCTCTACCAGGCGCTCGAGCGAGCAGCGCCGCCGCGACGCCTCACCTGCATCTGCGGCACGGGCCTCCCGACGCAGATCAAGATCGTCGTCGAGAACGGCCGCGCGCGCCTCCCGGGCGAGGGGCGCCTGGCCGGCCTCCCACCGGCGGCCGTCGGCGACGGCGACGGGACGATCCCTGTCGCCGGCGCGCACGCCTGGGCGGGCGCCGACCCCGAGGTGGTCAAGCTGCCCGTCAGGCGCCACCGCGACATGGTGCGCACCAAGGTGGTCTTCGACGCGATCTTGCGCGCGTTGCGCTGAACGGATCGCGTCGAGCGGGGACCCGGGACCCGCTGAGGGTCCCGAACTGATAGACTTCCACTGAGAAGGGGATGCGGCGGACCTTCAACCAGCTCCGGGCCTTCCTGGAGTCGAATCCGTACACCGCGGCCGCCACCCAGCGGCTGTCGCGCCGGGCGCGGGCGGCGATCTTCGTCTACCGCCTGTCGGTCCGCATCTTGAAACAGTGGGCGCGCGACAAGTGCCCGCAACAGGCGGCGGCGCTGGCCTTCCAGACGGCCCTGGGGCTGGTGCCGGTCACGGCGATCGCGTTTTCGATCCTGCGCGCGGTCGGGTCGCTCGACGCCGAGTCGCGCCTCCTGCAGTTCTTCTCGGAGCACGTCTTCCCGCGCATGTCCGACGTGACCGAGCAGATCCAGTCGTTCGCCGGGAAGGTCAGCATCGGCGCGCTCGGCGGCGGCGGCCTCATCTTCACCGTCGTCACCTGCTACTCGCTCTACAGCACGGTCGAGCGGATCTTCAACGACATCTGGCGCGTCGGCGCGCGCCGCACGGTGATTGGGAAGTTCCTCACCTTCTACGCCATGGTGACGCTGCTGCCGACGCTGGCCGGGTTCTCGCTCTACTGGTCCGGGCGGCTCGTCAACTCGGACGCCATGACGCGTTTTTTCGCGCCGTTCATGCTCGAGCTGCTCGGCCTCATGATGATGAACAAGCTCCTTCCCCGCACCAACGTCGACTGGTCGGCGGCGGCGGCGGGCGCGCTGGCGACCGCGGGTCTGCTCGAGCTGACCAAGCTCGCCTTCGTGGGCTTCGCCGAGCAGATCATGCTCAAGAGCTACAACAGCGTGTACGGGCCGCTGGGGCTGGTGCCGTTGGTGCTGGTCTGGATCTACGCCGCCTGGGTGCTGGTGCTGCTGGGCGCCGAGATCACGCACGCGCTGCAGAACCTGCGGCTGCTCGAGGCGGAGGACCGCCGGCAGCGCGACGACGAGCCGATCAACGGGTTGCTGGCGGCGCAGATCCTGGCCGCGGTGGCGGCCACGCACGAAGCGGGGGGCGCCGGCCACCCGAAAGAGCGGCTGGTGAGCGAATTCGGCCTGACCCCGCACAACGTGGAGCGCGTGGTGACGCGGCTCAAGGCGCGTGGGCTCATCGCCGAGGTGCGGGGCGATCTGAACGGCTACGTCCCGGGGCGCGCGGCAGCGGCCATCCGGCTGGAAGAGGTGCTGGCCGTCTTCCGCTCGGCCGACATCGAAATCGCGCACGGTCGGACGTCGCCCGCGCTCGAGAAGCTGGTGGCGGAGCTGGACGAGGCGCGGCGGCGGCGCGTGGGCGGGCTGACCATCGCTGACCTCCTGCCTGCGCCCGCCGAGCCCGGCGCGCCCGAACGCCCTCCGCCCCGCGAAGCCGAGCCCCGGGACGCCAGCGCCAGGATGGCCATCGTCAAACATCGCCCGGAGGAGTGAAAAAATTTCGGGGCGTGTCGATTTCGCCCCCTCTCGTTGGTCGTCTCTGTGAAGTCCCGGATTGGCCGGGCTCGAGACAAGGGCCAAGGAGAAACGACATGCGATCACAGGCGATTGACGACATCCACCCGGCGTTCACCCGATCCACGGCCGAGGCGCGGCCGGCGCCGCGCGGGCGCGGCCGAATCTGGACCGGACGGGTCCTGAGCGGTGTGGCCTCGGCTTTTCTGCTTTTCGACGCCACGATGAAGCTGATCCTGCTGCCGCCGGTGGTGAAGGCGACGCACGAGGTCGGCTTTCCCGTGAGCTCGGTGTTCGGCATCGGCCTCACGCTGTTCGTCTGCCTGGCGGTCTACCTGGTGCCGCGCACGGCCCTCATCGGCGCGGTCCTGCTGACCGGCTACCTCGGCGGCGCCATCGCCACCAACGTCCGGATGGCCGCGCCGCTCTTCACCCACGTGCTGGCGCCGATCTACGTGGCGGCGTTCATCTGGGGCGGGCTCTACCTGCGCGACCCGCGCGTGCGGGCGCTCCTGGCGCCGCGCCTCTGATCAGGCGGCGGCCTGGGCGCGCTTGCCGTCCTTGAGCAGCCCGAGCCGCAGCAGGCTCCGGGCGGTGGCCACGATCGCCTCCTCGTTCGAGCGGGGCGACCAGCCGAGGAGGCGGCGGGCCTTGCCGCTGGAGGCGTTCTTCGGCTTGCCGAGCTCGGGGACGATCTGCTTGACCGCCGGATCGCGCAGCGCCGCCAGGCGGACCATGAAGTTGGGGAGCTGCAGGGTCGGGACGCGCCGGGCGGCGGCGCCGAGGCGAGCCTTCAGGATGCGGGCGATGTCGCGCATGGAGAGGAAGTCACCCGACACGGCCAGGAAGCGCTCCCCCTTGGCCGCCGGATCGGTCATCGCCAGGAGGTGCAGATCGGCGACGTCGCGCACGTCGACCGCACCCAGCGAGAGTTTGGGGAGCCCTGGAATCTCGCCGTTCAAGAGCCGCCGGACGACGAGGATCGACGTCGAGAAGTCCGGGCCGAGGACGGGGCCGAACACCATGACCGGGTTGACCGCCGCCAGCTCCAGCGCCCCGCCCTCCTTGGCGATGAAGTCCCAGGCGGCGCGCTCGGCGAGCGTCTTCGACCTCGCGTAGGGCGCCACGTCGTCGGCGGGGTTGGTCCAGCTGGTCTCGTCGAACGGCACCGCCTGCACCGGGTGGCCGTACCCGACCGCGGCGAACGACGAGGTGATGACCACGCGCTTGACCCCCGCGTCGCGCGCCGCCCGCAGGACGCGCAGCGTCCCCGCGCGCGCGGGGACGACCAGCTCGTCGGCGTCCTTGGGGATCGACTCGGGGAACGGCGAGGCCACGTGGAGCACGCGCTCGCACCCGGCGACCGCCTCCGCCCAGCCGGCGTCTCGCAAGAGGTCCGCCTCGACGACCGTCAGGCGCGCGCCCGGTTCGGCCCCGCCCTCCTTCAACATGGCGCGCACGTCGGGCTCGCGCGCGAGGCTGCGCACCGTCGCCCGCACGCTGTGCCCCGCCGCGAGCAGCTTGAGGATGCAGTGGGCAGCGACGAAGCCCGACCCGCCCGTCACCAGCACCAGGCTCACGGCACGAGCGCCTCCCGGCGCGCCTCACGGAAGAAGCTGGTCGCCTCGTCGTGGACGCGGCTGACCCAGGTGATCGGTCCCCCCGGCGGGCCCCCTTCTTCGAACTCGTAGATGCTGTAGCGCGCCCGCCGCTCGGGGCCGCCCGCGTACGACGCCGAGCCGGCGCCGATGATCGGGATCTTCCGCCCGTCGGGGCCGGGGAGCTCGGCGCGCTCATCGTGGTGGTCATGCCCGTGCAGGACCAGCTCGGCGCCGGCGCGCGCCAGCACCGCGGCCAGCCCGGCGCGATCGCGCAGGTTGCGATGCTCGCCGCCCTTGTGCACGACCGGTGGGTGATGGATCAGCACGACGCGGGTCAGCGCGCGGACCTCCGGCGCCGTGAGGATCGCCTCCAGCCGCGCGAGCTGCGCCTCGCCGATCCGCCCCCAGGCGCCCAGATCGCCGGTGGCGACCGCGCTGGAGACGCCGATGAGCGCCAGCGGCTCGCGGATCTGGACGAACGGGTAGTAGGCCGACTCGCCGTCGCGGTCGAGATCGCTCGTCTGGTACGGCGCGAACAGCCGCTCGAACTCGCGCGTCGCCAGCACCTCCGGGACGTAGGCGTCGTGGTTCCCCGGGATGACCGAGATGGCGTCCGGCGCCACGCCCGACAGATCCAGCCAGGCCAGCGCCGAGCGCCACTCGGAGCCGAGCGCGATGTTCGACAGATCGCCGGTCAGCGCCAGGTGATCCGGCGCCTGCGCGCGCAAGTCGACGCGCATGTCCTCCAGCAGATCCATCTTGTGCTTGCGCACGCGGTTCACCGTCAGGTTCAGGTAGCCGACCGCCCGCTTCCCCAAGAGCTCGGCCGCGCTCACGCCGGGGAAACCGCGCGGGGTGCGGAAGTGCGGGTCGGTGACGTGAGCGAGGCGGAACATGGCGGTCACTTTCTTCCGGGCGCCGATTCCGACGACACCAGCAACTGCACGTCGGCGGTGACGCCGAAGTGGTCGGAGGCGAAGATCCGCTCGCCGTCAGGGCGCACCTCGGGCTGGTCGAGGACGACCGCCGCGCCGTGCACGGTGGCGCGCCGGTCGCGCCGCACGGGGCTCACGAAGATGTAGTCGAGCCGGCGGTCGCGCCGCAGCCAGTGCATCCGCTCGGTGTAGTCGTTGGCGCGCGCCCAGGTATGTCCGGGGCGGTCCTGGTTCACGGCTGCCCAGGCGTCCTGGTAGGCCACCCGGCGGCCGCCGAGCGTGTGCGCCCCGGTGAGAAACCGGATCTCGTCGCTCTCGGGGACGGTGTTGAAGTCGCCCATCACGACGCGCGGGTTGCCGTTGTCGTGCTCGGTCAGGAGCTCGTCGACGAACTGCACCTGCGCCTCGCGCCAGAGGCCCTCGTGCTCGCGATACGAAAGGTGCGTGGTGTGGACCCAGAGGCCGCCCGCCTCGCCGTCGAGCCGCGCCGACAGGATGCCGCGCCCTTCGGTCTCCGTGCTGTGCGGCAGCGGCCGGAACTGCTGCGCGCCGATCGGGAAGCGGGAGACGATGGCCAGCCCTTCGTGCCCGCCGCCCCACCCCGACGTCGGCGCGAAGGCGACGTTCCAGCCGCGCGGCGCCGCCAGCGTCGCCGCCTGGTTCGGCACCCGCCCGGTCGCCTCGCGCACCTCCTGCAGCCCGATGACGTCGGGCGCGATCGCCGCCAGCCGCGCGCCGATGAGCGCCAGGCGCGCCTCCCAGGGGCCATTTTCGCCCCAGAGATTCAAGGTCAGGAACCGCGCCACGCCCCCCGTCATTTCACGTTGCGTCCGCTCAGCCGCCCCGGTAGGTGCACTTGCTGTCGTACGTCTCCCAGACCGTCACCGCCGACAGCTCCTTGATGAGGGCGCCGAGCTCCTTCCAGACGTAGATGGCGATGTTCTCGCAGGTCGAGTTCTCGAGCCCGGGCACGTCGTTCAGGTTGTGGTGATCGAAGCGGGCGTGCAGCACGGCCCAGGCGTCGTCGATGACGCCGAAGTCGATGAGCCACCCGGTCTCCGGGTTCACCGGGCCGGCGACGGCGATCTCGACCTTGTAGCTGTGCCCGTGCACCCGCGCGCACTTGTGCCCCGGCGGGACGCGCGGCAGCCGGTGCGCCGCCTCGAAGCGGTACTCCTTGGTCAGCTCCACATTCACGGGTGGAGTATAGCTACGATCGCCTGAGCGAAGGTCCTCCTTCGCGGGAACCCTCTCCGGGGTTCCCTCACTTATCGAAGTTGATCGCGGCCCAGGGCTTCTCGGGGCGGGCGAACAGGTAGCCCTGGCAGAGATCGCCGCCCACGCGGACCAGGGCGTCGCGCTCGGCCGGCGTCTCGATCCCCTCGGCGATGATCTCGATGCCGAGATCGCGGCAGAGGCCGATGATCGAGCCGAGCAGCTTCTGCTTCATCGGCGAGCGGTCGATGCCGCGGATGAGCGACATGTCCACCTTGACCACGTCGGGCTCGAGGTGCGCGAAGCTGGTCAGCCCCGCGTAGCCGGCGCCCAGATCGTCGACCGCGATGCGGTAGCCGAGCGCGCGCAGCTGGGCCACGCGGCTGGTGGCGTCGCGGATCTGCTCCAGCGGCGCGCGCTCCGTGACCTCCAGGACGACGCGCGCGGCGTGGCGCGAGAGCGGCGCATCGGCGGCGAGGAGGCGGTCGTCGGCCAGCTCCATCGCGTGCAGGTTGATGAAGAGGAGCCCCTCCACCGGGTTGGCGTCCAGCGTCTTGGCCACCCGGTCCCGTACGATGCGCCCCAGCTCCTCGAGCTTCCCCAATCGTTCGGCCGCCTCGAACAGATCGGGCGGCGACCGGAGCGTCGGCTCCTCGTTGCGGACCAGCGCCTCGTGGGCGAACGTCGAGCGCCGGGACCAAGAAACAATCGGCTGGTAGGCGATCCAGAGCGAGCCGAGCGCCGAGGCGTAGCGGGCCTCGAGGCCGGCGCGGTCGCCGAGGTGCTTGCCGTCGAGCCGGAACATCTCCAGCGCCTCGCGCTTGATGCGCGCCATCTGGTGCAGGCGCACCGCGCGCGCCACGACCTCTTCGAGCTCCCCGGGCGTGACAGGCTTGATGAGGTAGCGCAGGGCGCCGTACTCCACCGCGCGCACCGCGCTCTCGATGGCCGGACCACCGGTCATGAGCACGAAGGGGACGTCGAGATCGTGCTCGCGCACCGCGCGCAGAAGCTCGAGGCCGTTCAGCTCGGGCATCGCGATGTCGCTCACGATGACGTCGAAGTTGCGCTCGCGCGCGGCCGCGGCCGCCGCCTTGCCGTCGAACGCGATCTCGACGGCGAAGCCGGCCGCGCCCAGCGTGCGGGCGTAGGCGCGCGCGATCGACTGTTCGTCGTCGACCAGGAGGATCAGCCCGCGTCGGGCCGTCTCGGGTTCGGGTCCCTGTTTTGCTTCGGCACCAGACGCACCAAGCGAGCCCATTTTTGCCTCCGAGGTATCGGCAGAATGGGCTATCGATTGAGTTCCGCCGTCCGGCCGCCGCGCTGGCCACGCGCGGCACGTGAAATCTTCCCGCCGAGGGCCGCTCCTGGTATACCTTCGCGGTTCCGGTAGTTATTGTCGTGCCGCCCTACGCAAGCGAGGAGAACCTTTGGAGATGAGCGCCACTGAGCGCGAGGCCGACGTGCCCCGCGAAAGCACCCGTACGCCCGATAAGACCCAGCTGGCCCACTACTACCATCAGATGCTGGCCATCCGGCGGATGGAGGAGGCGCTGGCCAAGGCCTACGCACTGCGCAAATTCGGGGGCTTCCTGCATTTGTATATCGGCCAGGAGGCGGTGGCGGTCGGGGCCCTGGCGGCGCTCAAGCCGGACGACTACGTGATCGCCACCTATCGCGAGCACGCCCACGCCTACGCCAAGGGGATGAGCGCCAAGGCGATCATCGCCGAGCTCTATGGCAAGGAGACCGGCTGCTCGAAGGGCCTCGGGGGCTCGATGCACCTCTTCGACGCCGAGAAGAACTTCCTCGGCGGCTACGGCATCGTCGGCGGCCAC